>JAGFIY010000121.1 GCA_024103215.1 Melioribacteraceae bacterium
AATCCTCACCCACTTTGAATTTCTCCGCTTTATTATCACCTTCAATTTTGAAAGGATCAGGCTTGCCATTTTTAACATTTTCTTGAATTAGAGGAGCATTCTCAAAAAGCGGAAGAAGAAGTTCATCTGTTGTGCCGGGATAAGTAGTGGATTCAAGGGTGATGATCTGCCCTTGACGCAGATATTTTGAAATAGTTTTTGCGGTATTTTCAACAAACGAGATATCCGGTTCACGGTATTCGTTTAAGGGAGTGGGGACACAAATAATAACCGCATCAACCTCCGGGAGTCTTGAAAAATCTGTAGTTGCAGAAAGTTTTTTATCGGCAACAACATCCGAGATAAGATCCGAAGAAATATGTTTGATATAACTTTTTCCTTTTTCCAGGTTTTTAATTTTAGACTGATCAAGATCAAAACCCAGCACATTAAATCCTTTTTTAGCATATGCGATCCCGAGAGGCAGTCCGACATAACCAAGCCCGATAATACCAATAACAGCTTCTTTAGATTGAAATTTTCTTACAATTTCCATTAAAATTCTCCGATTATTTAGAGCTTCGCCACGTCAGTCACACTAACAAGGGAAAAGTTAAATTAAGATGTGAAATAATAAACCCTAAGTCTACTTGTCTTATAGCTTAACTTTAAAAATAATTATAAAATTTTTAAAATAATATTTATAATAAATTCAAAGCAGAAATAAGAGATAAAAAATGATATCCATCACGTTAATCAGTAAGTTTAAGAATCACCGATTGACGCTCCCTCTCAGTTATCACTTTTGCTTGTTTGGTGGTTGATTTGAATAAGTCTATCAAATTAGAATCAGAATTAACACTATTTGAATCACTTACTTCAATCTCCTCATCTTCCATAATACCGGGATCGTCCGAAACATTCTTGTCAGATTTATCAATACCCAATGCTTTTTTCAGAAGCTGAAGTTTTTGTTCTCTAAGCACCTCAGGATTATCCTCATCGAACTTAACCTTCGATAGATCGGGTTTAGCACCGCTTTGATCCTCGCTTAGAGAACTTGATGCATCGTAAATCTTTTTAATTCTGCTGCCGAATTTAAAATCCGACCCTTTTCCGACAAAATCTATTTCTAAATCGTCATCATAGGATTTATCAAAAGCAAAAACAGCATCCGCATACATTTTATCATCTTGGTTTTGAGCTTCCAAAGCCTTCAGGTCAAAACTATAAACTTGGGCATAAGAAGCTTCGGCAGTAACCATCCCGGTGGTTTTGAGTCCCACCTGTTGAATCTTGAATCTAAACTTCGATTTTTCAACCTGTAAATTTAAGTGATTTAGATCTTCAAGTGCAAATACAGGATCAAAATAAATAAGTTCAATTTTTCCGTCAATCCAAATAAAGAACCCGAACTTAGTTGACGAAGCATCGAGATCGCGCAGATTAGTAAGCAATCGATACACAATCAAATTTTTAGGAACCGTATTTTTAACAAAATCCGTGACCTCAAAATAAGAGATAGACCGGGGTCTTTTAATCGAAGAATTTTTATCGACAATTTTAAAATTATTTTCGAGATCGAGATTATTTCTCGAAAATATCACAACATCGTTTTTTCGTACGTCGATTGTTTCAAGAAACATAGTTAACTAATTTTATTATCAACCCATTTTATAAGTCCGAGATCAAACTGATTTACCTGCACCTCGTGTTTCGGCATCATTCTAAGAGTATAACCAAACTGCCCGGAATTTTCGCAGATAATTTTTCCTCTATATATATAATTTCCATTTTTATTAAGCTTGCCCGAAGTATCCATTTCAGTAAATTTATTCACATGTGCAAGGTCTTTATCATCAATCTTTCCGTAATAGATTTGAACCATCACATCCGAAGGTTTAAGTCCCCCAAGATTAACCTCAGCATTAACAACAAACTCGTCCCCAATTTTAAGATCACCGTTTGAATGTTCTTGAGAAACATTAATAAACTTAATTGTATTCCAGCTTGAGATAACCCTCTGTTTCCAGTCTGAGAACTCCTTACCTTTTTTCCACTCATTATTCATAAGAAGCGCCCTATTATCGTAAGCTTTGAGATAGAATTTTTCAGTATACTGCTGAACCATACGGTTAGTATTATAAAGCGGGGCAAGCTTTTTCATCGAATTTTTCATCATTTGGATCCAACCTCTCGGGAGTTTATCGTCTCCCCTATTGTAGAAGAGGGGGATAATCTCTTTTTCGAGAGTTTCATAGATCAAGCGGGATTCAACTTCGTCCTGGTAATCGAGATCATTATATTCTTCGCCGGAGCCAATTTTCCATCCGACTTCGGGATCGTAACCCTCATCCCACCATCCGTCGAGAACAGAGAAATTCAATCCGCCATTTGCAATAATTTTCATTCCCGAAGTACCGCTTGCTTCGAGGGGTCTTCGCGGATTATTCAGCCAAACATCACAGCCTTCAACCATATAACGAGCGACGTTCATGTCATAATTTTCGATGAAAACAATTTTTTTACGCAAATGATCTTCCTTTGCAACGGCAATCAACTCTTGAATGAGTTTTTTACCTTCTTCATCCCTCGGATGAGCCTTACCGGCTATAATAAGCTGAACAGGAGTCCGGCTATCGCAAAGAATACTTACGAGTCTTTCAATATCCTGAAGAATAAGAGTTGCGCGTTTATAAGTCGCAAATCTTCTAGCGAAACCGATAGTAAGAACCGAAGGATCGAGAGCCTCCTTAGCTGCAGCTATTTCCGAAGCCGAACCCCCGCGCTGTATAATTTGCTGTCTTAATCTTTTGCGGGCAAAAGCAACCAAACGCTCGCGTCTCCGCTCGTGAGTCCGCCACAATTCCTCGTCCGGAATTTCATCCACCCTATTCCAAGTTTCGGTTTCCTCAGGCGCGTAAATAAAATTCTCACCAAGATAGCGGAAGAGGAGTTCGTTCATATCGCCGGAAATGTGAGTCCGGACGTGAATGCCGTTAGTCACATAATCAATGGGTATCTCATCAAACGGAACATCTTTAAACCCAGCTACCCACATTTTTTTTGACACTTCCCCGTGGAGTTTGCTTACACCGTTAACATATCCCGCCATATTCATAGC
>JAGFIY010000111.1 GCA_024103215.1 Melioribacteraceae bacterium
GACCACTTTATCATCCCAGCTAAGTTTTCCTTCATCAACTAATTTGGCAACAACCGCCGCAGTGAATGCTTTTGTGCAAGATGCAATATTAAATAGACTTCCCGTTGTAAGCGGGATCTCTTTTTCAATATCAGCATAACCGTATGCTTTTGAAAATACAACTTGTGAATCTTTTACGATTGCTACGGCCAATCCTGCCGCTTCTGCTTCGGTTACGGCATTGCTTATGTATTTATCGAGTTCAGTAAGATTAGGCTGAGCAAAAAGTCCGGCAGAAAATATTAAAAGCAGAAATATAATTTTATGATATTTCATAACTCTCCTTTAGTTTAGAATTAAGCTGTGAGTTAGACGAAAAAACAGAAGAAATGTTCGTAATACTTTTATTAATTTTTTAATGTAACAAGTTCTTTAAACTTTTCGAGTGAAGCAAAGTCGCCGATGACACCAACCATATTTTTACCCGACAATCTGCTGTCGGGTCTTGGATTAGTTATCATCTTACCATTTCTAAAAACAGCAACGACAGAAACTCCGGTTTTATTTCTTATATCTGCCCCTGAAATTGTTTTGCCGTCGAGTGGCGAATTTTCTTCAATCTCGAACCAATTCAAATCCAGCAGTTTAGAAGCACTCTCCATTTTCTTTATTATCTCATAGGAAAGTTCCGAAGAATAAAGCGGTGTGTAATATTTTTTTCTTATTTCGTCAGTGAATTTTTGGATTTGGCTTACCGGAATATTTAAATGAAGAAGTGCCTGCCGATTGAACTCCAAACTTGCCTCCAGCTCGGGTTGAACAACTTGATACACTCCTCTTTCGTGAAGTTGATTTATATGCTCTATAGATTCCGCTCTTGCAACGATATGGATATCCTTTTCCATTTTTAAAATCATATCGGCAATCACATTCGTAACAGTCATCCAAGGAATTGTAATTAAAAATAATTTAGCCGAATGCACGTTTGCTGCGTCAAGAACGACCTGTTGTTCGGCGTCGCCGAAAATTACAGGAAATCCGGCATCCTTAATTTTTTCAACAACAATGTAATTCTGTTCGATTATAACAAATTTTAAGTTGAGCTTCTTCAGTGTTTTTGCAATGTTCGAACCGACTTTTCCACCGCCAACAATTATTATGTGATCTATTAATCCTTCCTCGGGAACGTTTATAGTTTGAACAGTATCCAGTTTTTTTCGCTTACGAACATATTGATATAGCGGGTTTGAAAGCTTAGCCATAAATGGAGTTAAAAACATTGTTACAACCGCCGCGGAAATTATAAGTGAGTATAATTCATTTGTAATTGAATTTGTCGCAATACCAACTCTTGCCAAAACAAATGAAAACTCGCCTATTTGAAAAAGGCCGAACGCAACAGCAAAAGGAATAATATTTCTATAACCGAAAGCAAGACTTAATGAGCCAAAGATAACTCCCTTGCCAAATACAACAGATAGGATTAAAAATAATATCAGCCAGAAATTGTCCAATAAGAACATTGGATTCAACAGCATCCCAACTGATGTGAAAAAGAGTAATCCGAAGACATCTCTTAAAGGAATGATATCACTTAATGCTTGATGGGCATAATCGGATTCACTAATTACTATTCCGGCAACGAATGCACCGAACGCGAAAGAAAGTCCGAATTCATGAGTTCCGTAACCGATACCTAAGGCAACCCCCGTAACAGTGAGCAAAAACATTTCCCGTGAGTTCCATTCGGATACTTTTTTAAAGATATATGGAATGATTTTCGTCCCAAGAAAAATCATTACTATCAAAAACAGAACGGCTTTTACCGCGGCAATGCCCAGAACAGAAGCCCCGGAAGATAAATCATTCAACTGAGGTAATATTATCATCATTGGAACAATTGCAAGATCTTGGACAAGCAGCATCCCGATCATAACCCGGCTTGACAAGGTTCCAAGTAATCCCGCACTCATTAAGGTTTTTAAGGTAACCATTGTACTTGAAACTGAAATTAATGCACCAAGCCATATTGAACTCTTCCAATCCAACCCGAAAATTTGACCAATTGAGTATCCGAAAAGTATTGTAAAAATTATTTGTAGAGGTGTACCAATTAGAGCAATTTTCTTGACGGGTTTAAGTTCTTTTAGAGAAAACTCTAGTCCCAAACCAAAAAGCAGAAGTGCCACCCCGATTTCTGCCAGCATCTCGATCTGATCTTGATTTGCGATCTGAGGACCGGGCGTATAGGGACCAATTATTATTCCGGCTAATAAATACCCTAAAATTTAAGGTTGTCTCAACAGTTTAGCCGCAACTGCACCAATCATTGCAGCAAGAACAATTATTATAATATCGCCGGTTATTCCCATTTGTGCTGTCTATTATTAGATGTGATCGATCTTAAGTATTCTTTTTCAGTCATGATATCTTTATTCGACTCGATTCTATCTAAAAAAACAATCCCATTTAAGTGGTCGAACTCGTGTTGAAAAATTCTTGATGTAAAATCTTTCAATATTAATTTAACTACTTTATTGTTAAGGTCGGTAAACTCAACTTCAATTTCTGTTGGGCGGGGAACAAAACCCCTTATTCCAGGAATACTTAGACAACCCTCCCAAAAATAGTTTGTCTCTTCCGAAGAAGAAATAATTTTAGGATTAATAACTGTCATTGTTCCATATTCGGGAGCATCGGGATATCTTTCATTAGGTTTGGAATCAATAATAAACATCTGCAGCGATTCATAAACTTGTGGAGCAGCAATTCCCACCCCTCCGGCTTTTCTTAATGTGGTGATCATATTTCCGGAAAGTTCAACTATTTTATTATCAATAACCTTAATTGGTTTCGCCGGTTCTCTTAAAACCGGGTTTCCGAGTTCCGCAATTTCCAGTGATTCGTTCATAAGTCTCTGTGAAAATAATAAAAATTTAACTTGAGTCTCAATTTACTCTTAATTAGATTTTCTCGCTATCAAATTTGGGTTAAACATGTCCAATTCTTTTTTCAATGTATGGCTTCCTTTCATCTATCTTTATGGAGTTGGGGGCATATTTTTTACAATCGGTATGTATTTGGCAAAAAAAACCGGCGGATACGATCCAAAGAAACCAAAACACCGGTATTGGTATAAAGTTTTATTTTATGGGTTCTTTTACTTTATGGCTCTTCACCTTTTTTTTATTCTTCTAGCATTAAGTTAGTTAATAACTTTTTGTTCTATCAGTTTATTCTCCAAGAACGAATTTGAATTACAGATCCATCATAAGGATGTATAAATATTTCCTTTCCATTAGCTTTATAAAAGTCTCCACTACCTATTTCATTTATTGTTGTTAGTATATGCCAAACATATTTATTATGCTCAGGTGACCATCTAAAACTAATATCCCATTCACGCACCCCCTCATCAAGCTTGTTCTCCGATGCAATTTCTAAAGCTCTTTCCTTGTCGATATTAAATTCGCAATTGCGGGAATCGCTGCGGCAGTCGGGAATTCCAACAACGTCATGATCTTGTAGAACGCTTCCTTTTTTATCAATAAAAAATTGTATTTTCTCGTCCACATATTCTTTCTCAACAATTTTGAAACGATAGAATAATTCGTAGAAATTCTCATGTTCTTTGCTGTTAATAAAATCTCTATGAATATATTCGTTGAAGAATTCCTCACCGGTTTTATGAATTATGAATTTATCTCCCACAGCAAAAATTGAATCCGGAATTTGAACTTCAACCGCTTCCGAATTCTGTTGACCGCAGGAAGTACACGAGCATCCAACAAAATAGATTATATTTAGAATAGAAAGTAAAGTTATAAAAAGCATTTTGTGATGGTTTTTCATCTATTATCCGTTTGAAGTTTTAGCAGATTTATTGTTATTTAGTGACTAATAGCAAATCATACTTGCAAATTGTCGTAAAAAACATTTTTTTATAAAACCGAATCGTAAATTTTTACTAAATTACAAAACAGATTGTAAATAAAAATATTTTCCTGGGATAAAAAATGACTGATGAAGTAAGAAAACCGAAACTACTTGTAGTGGAAGATGATTACGAAAATCAAAAATTCCTTCAAATTTTTCTGAAGCGAAAATTTGACTTGGAAATATGCGACTCATCAGACACATTTTATCAAAAATTAGAGCAAGAAAAATTTGACATTATCCTTATGGATATCTCTTTGAGGGGGAAAAAGGATGGTCTGCAGCTCACAAGAGAACTGAGAGAAAAACCAGAATATAAGGACATTGCAATCGTCGGTCTTTCAGCTCATGCTTTTCAACGAGATAAGGACAATGCTTACAACGCCGGCGTCGATATTTTCCTAACAAAACCTGTTCAAAACGACGTACTATTAGACACTTTAATCAAAACACTGCGGGATAAATCGGGAATAGAAATAAGCTGATTTTTTCCGTTCTGATGTCTTAAATCTTCTCAGAATTTGTAACATTCTTAGCCTATTTTTCGTCTAAACATAAGATTAAATTATATATTATTTCATTGGGAGCGATGATGAAAAAATATTTTATTTTTATTATAATGTTTTTAAGTTTTACTCATATATTTTCTCAACAAAACAACTTTAATAGTTTTTCGCGTGATGCTTCCGATTGGGGAAGCGAAAGGTTTAATTTTGGCAAATGGTGGGGTGAATCCAGACCCTTTATTGAAGCAGGTTACGGATTCGGAGAATTGAAGCATCATGATTTTGATAATTCATTTGCCAATATCGGTATCATAGATGTAAAACTTGGATACAGTGCAATCGATAGTTATGATAAAACAATTCTAGAACTTGACGACAGATTTGTAACTTTTTCAAGCATTGCTTCACGGCTGCATAACGATATCGATTTAACCGGAGTTACTGCAACTAATATCTACAGGTTCGGTTTTGGAAACAGGTTTGGTTACGGATACGATCTCGGGAGCGTTGCCATTTTTCCTTACAATTCCGGCGGTTTTGTTTGGACAAAGCTGGAAATAAAGGAACAGAATTATCCACGAAATTCATTCGTTCCATCCTTTGATGGAGAAGTCGATCCATATTATGATATGCTTGGAAGATACGAAGACTCGTTCAGGTTCACTCAATATGCTGAAGGCGGGATAAATATTCAAATTGATCAGTTAGTTTCTGTTGGGGCAAGTTATGAAGCATCGGTTATTTTTCCCCGCCATCTTTTTTGGAAGCAATTGATAAGCTATACGATTGAACAATTCGGGCAGGGTGCTTTGACGTTCTTTGTTGAAGAAATAATGGATAATTCTCCTGCTGCCGGACCAATAATTTCATTTTTGCTTAAGAACGGACTTTCCTACGGGATGTATTATTTGCGTCAGCAAGATATGAATTGGCCGTTTGCAACCGAAACTCCGTTGACTTATGAAACATTCAAAATAAATCTTTCGTTTACATTCTAAGTGTGAAAGCATGATTTAGTAGTTCAAGTGTAAATTTCTGTGTATTAAAAAAACTTAAAAAATGCCGTTACGAAACCGTTTGCCTGGGAAAGTGATGGCATTATTATTTTAAATAAACCAGTTATTCAATCTCTCTATCCGTATCTGTGAAAAGCATTGATTTTAATTGTAAATTAATTAATACTTTTTGCAAATTAATTTAATTATAGAAAGAAAATTAATGTCACGTAAACCTAATATAGAAATTATCTCACTCGGCTGTTCCAAAAACACTGTGGATTCGGAACGGCTTATGCATCAGCTTAAATTAAACAATTTCAATCTTGTTGAGAATTCAAACGACGCTGATGCAATTGTTATAAATACATGCGGATTTATCGACGAAGCAAAAGAAGAATCTGTAAACACAATACTACAAGCGGTAAAACTTAAGAAGGAAGGGAAAATTAAAAAAGTTGTGGTTGCCGGCTGTCTTTCCGAAAGGTACAAAGATGATCTAATGAATGAAATTCCCGAGGTTGATGTGTTCTTTGGAACAGAAGCTTATGAGGAAGTGCTGCACGAATTCGGCGCCGACTTAAAAAGGGAGCTTCTTGGAGAGCGGGAATTGACTACACCTAAACACTATGCATATTTTAAGATTTCCGAAGGCTGTGACAATCCTTGTTCATTCTGTGCAATTCCGTTAATGAGAGGAAACCATCGTTCGTTCGATAGAATAGAGTTGTTGAAAGAAGCCGAATATCTTTCATCCATCGGAGTAAAAGAACTTATTGTTATCGGGCAGGACACAACCGATTACGGAAAAGATACTGAAGGTAATAGAATTATTGCCAAACTTTTCAGAGACCTTTCAAAGATCGAAGGAATAGAATGGATAAGACTGCTTTATGCTTACCCTTCTCACTTTCCCGATGAACTTATTGATGAGATTGCAAACAATCCCAAAATTTGTAAATATATTGATATTCCGCTACAGCATATCAGCGATCCTGTTTTAAAATCAATGCGGAGAGGAATAAGTTCAAAAAGAACAAGAGAACTTATCAAAACTCTTAAGGAAAAAATTCCTGGTCTTACACTTCGCACTACTTTTATTGTCGGATATCCCAACGAGACCGAAAATGAATTTGATGAGTTATGTGATTTCGTAAGAGAAGCAGAATTCGACAGAGTCGGAGTTTTTAATTATTCTCTCGAAGAAACCACGCCAAGCTTTATTTTGGGTGATCCTTTCACTCAAAAGCAAAAGGAATTTAGAAAAGCAAAGCTTATGGAAATACAGAAAAGAATAAGCGAGAAAAAAAATGCATCATTCGTCGCGAAGAAATTAAAAGTGATCATCGATTCGGTGGAAGGTGAATATTTTGTGGGACGTAGCGAAAGAGACGCACCTGAAGTAGACGGAGAAGTTTTTATTCAAAAAAACGGAACAGATTTAGACGTGGGTCATTTTTATAACATTGAAATAGTTGATTATAATGATTATGATCTTTACGGGAAATATTTGGGATAGGAAACAAAATGAAAAAGCTAGCTGCAATATTTTTAATTTTATCGGGATTTGTTTTTGCACAGCCCGAAAATTCATCAGGGGCGTTAAGTCATTATTCGCCAAATTTCTTTATAGATTTTCTCGACTATAAAAGTAATTTGCCGGGTAAAACCAAGGTTGATGTTTTAATTCAACTTCCTTATTCAAGCGTTCAGTTTGTAAAAGAAGGGAAAAGTTTCTTCTCACGATATACAATTTTCTTAACGTTTTACGACGGCAATAAAAACAATGTAATGTTCGAAAAAATTTGGAAAGAGAACATTGAAACCGAGGATTTTGAAGAAACATATTCATCTCAAAATTTTAACATAAGTCACCGTTCGTTTGATCTTACACCTCAAAAATATGTTGTAGTTTGCGCGGTAGAAGATATGAATTCAGGTCAGCGTATTTTGTTCGAAACCGAACTCCGCGTAAGAAAGTTGGAAGAGGTTGATATAAGTGATATAATGTTTATTAAATCTATTGTGCTTACCGAAAGCGGTTCCGAAATAGTTCCTAACGTTTCAAACATTCTTGCAAGCAACGAACGAAATGTTACTATGCTTTACGAAATTTACAGCGATAAAGATCAAAGCGTGTCGGTTAAACATACAATAACGGATCAAAGCAGGGATATAAATCACTATAATTTCGTGACATTCGAATTAAAGAAAGGTTTGAACACACTACAACCCGAGTTGAAAGAAATACCGTTGAAGCTGGGTGAATTTATTATGCTCGTCGAAGTTGAAGATACAGATGAAAATAAAATTTGTTCAACCGGCAAAAATTTTAGAGCTACTATCGACGGCTTCCCGAAAACAATCGTTGATCTCGACGAAGCAATTAAGCAAATGAAGTACTTTGTAAACGAAAGTAAAATTGATTCTTTGCTTGACATACAAAATTATGACGAAAGATTAAAAGAGTTTATTACATTCTGGAAAGAGAGAGATCCCTCGCCCACAACTCTCGAAAACGAACTTCTTAATGAATATTATAGAAGAATTGATTATGCAAATAAAAATTTCAAAGGTTTTTATGAAGGATGGCAGACGGATATGGGAATGGTTTATGTAACTTTGGGACCTCCTAACCAAGTAAACAGAGAACCCGTTTCTATCGATTCAAAACCATATGAAATTTGGGATTATTACGATATAAATAGAAGATTCCTTTTTGTGGACCATACCGGTTTCGGGGATTATAGATTAGAAAATCCTCAGTACGGCGAATGGAATCATTACAGGCGTTAAAATGGTATTAACCGTTACTTTTAATCCACTTCTCGAACAGAGATTATATTTTAAGAATGTCGTTTTCCCGGGAGAAAATAGAAGTGACAAAGAAGAGTTTAAATCCGGCGGAAAAGGGATAAATGTCAGTCGGCAGCTTAATCATCTCGGCATAAAAAATTTGGCGCTAACGTTTATCGGGGGATCAAACGGCAAAATCTTTAGAAGTCTGTTGGAAGAAGAAAACATCGACTTTACACCGGTATCCGCAAAAGCAAATTTACGAACCTCCACAATAGTAATAGATGAAAGTAACAGATATATCTCGTCCTTCTTTTCTCCCGATTCCGAAATTCAGCAAAAAGAGTTGGATGAGTTCAAATCAAAATTGGAGAAGACAATAAAGAACTCATCGCTGGTTGTCTTCAGCGGAAGTGTACCAACAACAGACGCAGCAGCGGTATTGTACGAAGGAATCGAAATGGCGAACCGCGAGGATAAACCGGTTGTTCTCGATACTTACGGCAAACATTTGGTAGAATGCTTAAAACTCTCTCCGCTTGCAGTACACAATACGATTGATGAGATAAATCATTCGCTCCATAAATCAATAAATGATGAAAAAGAAATTCTGGATTTCCTCGACGAGCTTTATAATTATGGAGTTAAACTTGCATTCTTAACAAACGGCGATAAAACTTTTTATTCGAGTAAATACGATTTTAAGTATAAAATAACACCTCCAAAAGTAGATACAATAGATGCAACCGGAAGCGGTGATGCATTTACTGCGGGAATAATTCACGGCTTGGAAAGATCGCTTGTTTATGAGGAAATGCTTGCAAACGCAACTGCCCTCGGTGCACTTAACGCACTTAATTTGGATGCCGCAAATGTTGTAAAAGAAGATATGGAAAATCTTGTCGATAAGGTTAAGATAGAACCAGTCGGAAAGAAAATGAAATTGATAGATGATTCACCAAATTATTAAAGTTGTCCTCATATTTTTTGCGCTTGCTCTCATTACTCACGCCCAATCAATTAATTCAATAAAAATTTCCGGCGGTTATGATTTTTCCGAATCGGATTATCTTTCTTGGATTGAGATCGGCGAAGGTGCAGTGCAGTTTACTGGAATAAATGATTCGATTCGTATGCGTATTGGAAGAAACTTAACAGATTACGGTTACTTTCATTTCAGCATTGATTCAATTGCTTCTGTATTTTCGGCAGATTCACAAAAGATTGATCTTACCGTAATAATTGATGAAGGCGAGCCAACCTACATCAATAACATTTATTTATCCGGTCTCGAATCAAGCGATTCATCATTTGTGCTAAGCTCAATCGAATTTCTCGAAGGTTCGGTATTAAATAAATACGAAATTGAATCATCTATATTTGAAATCTTAGAAGAGTTTGAAAACAAAACATACCCATTTGCTTCGGTTGTTTTTGAATCGATAACATTTGTCCCCGGAAAGGATGATACGACAAATCATTTTGCGGATTTATATTTAAAAATCGATAAAGGTCCTCCGAGCAGAATTGAAGAAATTGAAATAGTCGGCAACGATAAAACGAAAGATTATGTAATAATCAGAAATATAAGAATTGAAGAAAACGAAGAATATTCGCAGAAGCGACTTGAAGAAATTCCGCTGAGATTAAACAAGCTCCGTTTTTTTGAACCGGTAGAGCTGCCCGATTTTTACTTTAATTCCGAAGGTAAAGGTGTGCTTCGTATAAAAGTCAAAGAAAAACAGACAAATAACTTTGACGGAATTGTCGGTTACATTCCATCAAACATTGAAGGCGAGAGCGGTTACTTTACCGGATTCGTTGATGTGAGTCTTAGAAATCTTTTCGGAACTGAAAGGGGAGCAGCTTTTAAGTGGGAAAAACTCGACAGAGAATCACAGTTCCTGCAGATTAAATATCTCGAACCTTGGCTGCTGGGAATGCCTTTCAATATCCGGGGAGAATTTCAACAACGAAAGCAGGATACAACATATGTCGAAAGATATTTTACCGGAAAGATTGATTATCTCGCTACGGAAGAACTTTCAGCTTCTCTCATTTTTTCTTCAGGTTCCGTAATTCCTAGTGAATCGGATAATCAGAATTTTACTGTATATAATTCTTCTATAATTACATCGGGGGTTAATTTACGATATGATTCAAGCGATGATTTTTATCTCCCGACAAAAGGACTTATAACCGAAGCAGAGTTTACATATTCTAGTAAGAAAATAAAGGGTCCCGCAAAATTTATTACAAGCACTACAAAAACAAATATCGATTTACTTAGGATTTCGGTTAACATCGATTTTTTCTTGGAAATTTTTAGAAGAAACATTATCGCATTCGGAATAAGCGGAAGAGAACTTACCGGAGATTTTTTCGAGGAAAGCGATCTTTTTCGTCTCGGCGGAACAAACTCATTAAGAGGTTACAGAGAAGACCAATTTAGAGGCAACCGAGTATTCTGGTCAAATCTCGAGTACCGACTTGCGCTTTCTTCAAGGACATACACATTTCTATTTTTTGATTCGGGTTATTATTTGAGATCCGAAAATTCTGATCTCGGAATCGAAAAAATTGAATCATTCAAAATAGGGTACGGTTTAGGAATAAATCTCGAGACTGCTTTGGGAGTGCTTGGCGTTAGTTATGCTCTCGGCAGTGGTGATGCTGTAAACGAGGGAAAAATTCACTTCGGTTTAATAAACGAATTTTGATTAAACCATATACACTTTCGCAACCTCAACAAGAAGTTTTGGCTGTTTTGCAAGCGCAGTCATAAACAACTTACCTAATGTTCTTTTATTCTTGGGAATCTTCTGCATCTTTTCACAAATTGCGTTGAATTGTTCGTCCCTCATATTAAACACACCGTCCTTCAGCTTGTCAAATATAAGATGATTTTTGCCGCGTATTTTCATCCATTCATCTCTGTAATTTTCAAGAAGAGATAAATCTCCTTTTCGTACGGCTTCGCCGGCAATTCTTCCCGCAATACTTCCGCCTTCCATACCGCTTCCGATTCCCCCGCCTGTAAGGGGATTAACTTGTCTTGCAGCATCACCCGCCAGCAAAATTCCATCCCCGGAAATTCTTTCCAAAGTAAGTGCGCAAGGAACACCACCGGCAATCTGCGTTAGTATTGATGCAGCAGGATATAGTTTTTGAAGATTATCGTTTAAGAAGGAAAGAGCAGATCTTTTCTTGCCCGTATCTCCGCTTACGCCGAGTCCGACATTTGCGATATTCTTCCCTTTTGGGAAGACCCAAAAATAACCATTGGGAGCATAATTTGAACCGAGATAAAAATATAATGTTTTTGGATCGATGTTCTCAAGATTACCCGCTGTCACCTGAAAGCAAGATTCCATTTCTCGAAAATCGATGTGCGTTTTTATTCCTGCCCATCTCCCGACCCTGCTTTCAACACCGTCGGCTGCAATAACAACTTTTGATTTTATTTCGTACTGCTTCCCTCTGTATTCAGCTTTAACGCCGCATACCTTGTTTCCTTCCAATATCAAACCGTTGACATAAACCCTTGTCAATATTTTAGCACCTGCTTGAGATGCAAGTAATCCGAGTTCGTAATCGAATATTCTTCTCTCAAGAACGTAGCCGCTTTCATCTTCCAGATCCATAGAAACACTGTTTCCGTTAGGTGCGACGAATTCAAACCTATTGATTTTGGCAGCAATCCATTTATCGTTAGGTTCTATAAATTTTACGACATTCCGTTTTGAAATCGCTTCGGCACATCTTACCGGGTAGCCAACATCACGATCTTTCTCGAGAACAAGTACATCAACTCCCTGTTCCGCAGCAAATCTTGCCGCTACGGTTCCGGCGGGACCAGCACCTACAACTATAACGTCATACGATTTATCTAAAAGATTCATCGGGTTTTAAGCACTCCTTCTTTGTTGAAACGAATTACTTCTATGGGACAAGCCCAAATACATTTCGAACAATTAGTGCAGTTTTCATCTATAATAAATATTTCTGCTTCCTTAAGTTCTATTGCATCTTCAGGGCAAACTCCCACACAGCAGCCGCAAAAATCACATTTATCGGGAAGAATTTCGATCATCAACTTCCCCGTTTTTGCCATTCTGTATTCTTTTGCATTCATATTATTTACATGAAGTTTATTACAAAATTATAATAATTATTAACTTTAACAAGAAAGAAAAATTATTTGTGAACTTACTTGATTTTTTCATTACTAAAAATAATTAGACCGATTAATATGTTCATTACCGCTTTATCGGTCTTGCTTGCGGTTTATATTGCGGGAATCGAATCTATTTTATTCCCGCCAATTATTAACATAATTATTGCTTCAATGTTTTCCTGTGCTGCCGGCAATGTAATTAATGATATATTCGATTTTAATATAGATAAAATAAATCGCCCGGATCGAGAACTTCCTTCCGGAAGATTGACAGTTACTCAAGCCCGCATCATTTACTTTTTTTTAATTGCCGCATCATTAATTTTTGCAGTAGCAGCGGGATTAAAATTTTTCATTTTTGTTTTTTGTGCAAATGTTCTTCTATTTTTATATTCATATTCTTTTAAGAAAATGCTGCTGGTCGGAAATATAACTGTTTCTGCGACAACCGCTCTTCCGTTGATTATTGGAGGAATGGCGGCATCAAATTTAACTGATGTAGTTATCCCGGCTCTTTTTGCATTCTTTGTAAATTTTATGCGTGAGATAATTAAAGATATTGAGGATGCGAAAGGTGATGTGTTGGGTAGTAGTAATTCATTTGCTATAAAGTACGGTGAAAGGACAACGATTCAAATTTTTTCTGCTGTTACCGTTTTATTCATGATTTTAACGGCAATTCCATTTTTAACCGAATTATACCGGATAGAATATTTCCTAATAATTATGATAGTTGTAAATCCATTGTTTGTTTACATTTTGAAAATGTTAAATAAGTCCCCTGAACTTTCTTCCTACCGGAAAGCCAGTGGTTTAATTAAGCTGAACATGTTGTTTGGTATTGCTGCTATTGTTGCGGGAGTTTAATTTGTTAAAACAATTCGATAAAAAATTTTATAACAAGAAAATCAAAGTCGTTGCCGGAATTGATGAAGCAGGACGCGGTCCGCTTGCGGGTCCGGTTGTTGCGGCTGCAGTTGTTTTTTCAAAGTGGGTAAAAATTGAGGGCATCAACGATTCGAAAAAAATATCCGAACGTGAAAGAGAAAAGTTATATGAAATAATTCTCGAGAATGCGGAGGCAATAGGAATCGGGATCGAAGACAATTTCCGGGTTGATGAAATGAATATTCTTCAGGCAACTCTTAATGCTATGAAGAAAGCTGCAGATAATTTGAAACTTAAGCCCGATCTTATTTTAATCGACGGGAATAAATCATTCAACAGCAATATTCAAATTAAAACAATTGTAAGGGGAGATTCGAAATCATTTTCTATCGCGGCTGCTTCAATTGTTGCAAAGGTTACGCGGGATAAGATGATGCGAGAAGCGGCAATAATCTATCCCGAATACTTTTGGGAGAAAAACAAAGGCTATGGAACCAGACAGCACATTGAAGCTATTGCACAATTTGGGAAAACACCTTTGCATCGAAATTCTTTTCTAAAAAAGTTAGAAGTTCGGCTGCAGAATCAAATAAAGATAAATTTTAAGCAGTAAGTCTTTTATATTCATCGAATGGTTTGATAATCTTTTCTGCTTTGACTGCTCTCATTAAAATTACACCGGCAACAACAGTACATAAAATTACAGCAATAGCAGAATTTTCCAACCCGAAACTTCCGCCCGAAAAAAACGGGTTGCCGATCAGTCTCACTTGAATAATTCCGCCTACGTCGTGACCTGAGACCGGAATGTTGAAAATTCCCCCTTGTGTTAAATTCCATCCGAAATGAAGTCCAATCGGAATCCATAAACGGTTAGTTAAAATATAAACCGATCCTAAAAGAAGTCCCGCTTCGATTGATATTGCCGTACTTGACCATAGAGTTGCATTAGGATTTGCTAAATGACTGAACCCGAAGAGCAGCGATGAAATGATTAAAGCAATCCAAGTACCGAACATTTTTTGAATCAATCTGAAAACCAAACCGCGAAAAAGAATTTCCTCAACTACGCCGGATAATATTGCAATTCTAAGCCCGTTGTAAATTTCACTAAAATTGTTGATCTCGCCGAATCGAAGATAGTCAAATAGGTAAAGGATAATCACAACTGTTGTTATCATCAAAAATCCTAATGCGGTTCCTGCTGCGGTCTCTTTAACTAAATAAGGGAAACTCAATTCAGCAGGTTCCCTCCTCTCAAGGTACTTAACAAAGAAATAGTATGTTGTCGCAGCAGCCAAAGCCATCAAAATGCTTTTCGTTAACAAAAAAGGGACTGATGATTCAAATGGGGATAAGACGAAAGGCTTTAAGAAAGCAAATATTGCTTCAATAAAAAATTGCACAATTATAATAGCAAGAATCCCGGCAATTAGAATTCCTGTATTTACTAGTACAAATTTTATTTTCGGGGGAATCTTCATAAAACAAAATTAAGAAATGTTTTCAATATTTAGTTTAATAGATTAACTTTTGCACGAAAAAACTATTGACCGAATGGAAATATATCTGTTTATAATTGCGGTATTATTCGCGGCTTCGTTTACACAGGGAATGACGGGCTTCGGGTTTGCTTTAGTTTCCATACCACTGCTTTCAATGATGATGGAATTAAAAGAAGCAGTTGCCCTCGGAGCGCTCGGTGGATTAGTTGTCAACATATATTTGATTATTAAGCTAAGATCATTCGTAAAATTTTTTGATCTGAAAAACCTGATAATTGGATCGGTTATTGGAATTCCTTTGGGAACTTATATGCTTAATGATTTATCCCCGCATATACTTAAAATAATATTGGGAATTATTGTCATCCTTTTTGTACTTCTTTCAGTTTTCAAGATTATAAAACAGAGAAATATTAATACAAACTTGGGATATATATTCGGATTCGCCTCTGGATTGCTCGGAGGCGCGTTGAACACAAATGGTCCCCCTATACTGATTTACTTTTATCTGAACGGGTACGACAAGTTCAAACAAAAAGCATCAATAACCGGGTTCTTTTTAATAGCATCGATGTTTATAGTTCTCAGTCACGCTTTGACAGGAATAACATCAACCACGACATTAAAAAATTTTGGAATTGCTCTTCCATTTATCTTAACGGGAATATTTTTAGGAAGCAGAGCATTCGGTAAAATTTCTACTTTGATTTATGACAGAATAATTTTGGGATTTCTCTTTATTGTTTCAATTTATCTAATATTTTTAAGCAGATGAGTAAGGAAGAGCTCTTTAATCTGCCTAAAACGTTTATTTCAGGTTTAGGCGAACTAAAAATTGAAAAATTTATCGGTAAAGGGAAGTCGGGTTTATCGCTTCTCGCTTCAGTTGAGGAGATAAAAGTTGTACTTAAGCTGATGCACAATGAGGTTTCACCATTTTATAGTTTTACTGACAACAAAGTAAAATTAGAAAAGGAAGCGTACTCAATATTGAGCGGAACAAATATTAAAATCCCGAAACTTCTTGAAGCAAACGAAGTTAAAAATTATTTAATAAAAGAATATGTTGATGGAATTGTTGCTTCTGAATTTATCGCAAAGAATATGTTAAACGATAAAATTATAGAGCAGCTTTTTGTTATTTCCGAGGAGATGCTAAGCATTAATTACAATATTGATTACTTCCCCGATAATTTTGTAATGAAGGAGAATTCAATTTTTTATATCGATTACGAATTAAACAAGTATGATCCGAAGTGGAACCTTGAAAATTGGGGAATCTATTACTGGGCAAATGACGAGGGAATGAAAAATTTTATCAAAACACGCAATGCCGCTTTCATTAATTCTGATCCGGGAAGAGGGATTCCAATAAAAGAACCGCTTGCCGCAAAAGTTAAAACATGGATTGATAGTTATTCTAAAAACGATTGTTAATTTTATTTCTTATAGCTCTAAAAATTACTTTGTCAAAATCATCTTCTTCGTCTGAATGTAACCCATTGTATCAAGCCGGTAGTAGTAAATTCCTGAAGATAATCCTTCAGCATTAAACTCAACTTCGTAATTGCCCGGAGACAAATATTCATTTATAAGCGTTGCAACTTCTCTTCCGAGCAAATCGTAAATAATTAATTTAACGGTTTGTAAGGGACGAATATTTTCGTCCCCTACATTAGCTATAGAGAATTTAATTGTTGTTGCGGGGTTAAACGGATTTGGATAATTCTGCTCCAACACAAAATTATTAGGGACATAACTTTCGATTTCGATCGGTCCGTAAAATTTATATTTGCCGTCATAGTCAATCTGTTTTAATCGATATAGAAGTTTTCCACTGTTTATTCTAATATCGTTAAACAGATAAGAAGTAACTTCGGATGTTGTACCTTTTCCTTCAACAAAACCAATATTTTCCCACTGTGGTTGATAATTATTTTCATCATCAATTGCACGTTCAATTTCAAAACCGGCGTTATTTACTTCGGAAGCAGTCTGCCAAATAAGCTTAACCGAATTTTCGTTCAACTCGTATTCAAATGTTGTTAGTTCTACTGGAACGGCTTTATAGGCGACTATTGTAATATCATCCACGTACCATCCGTCTTTTTCAATGCTTTGATCCGAAACAAGTATGAATCTAATTTTAATCGATTCGTCCAAATAATCCGAAAGATCTATTACTTCCTGCACCCAGCTTAATTGATTTGCGTCATAAACGGGTTCACCATAAGGTTGAAAACTGCCCATTGCTTCTTGCGTATAATTACCTTCCATAGCAGTCCATACGTTGCCGTCTGTTGAAACTTGAACCTGACCGTAATCCCAGTTGCTTTCGATTTCCCACTTTGTGTGGAATTTAAGCTCGGCAGCAATAGCATTATTTAGCGGAACGAATTCATTCATCTCCAATATTGCCGTTGTATTTGAAGGATAGTTTTGGTTCGGCGAATCTGTAAATGAAGTAGGCGAACTCATAAAAGATTCCGTAGTCAAATTCCAGCCGGCAGTTGCTGTCCAATTATTTATCGATGAGGCATTATCCACGAAAATGTCATCAATATCTGCGACATAAAATTCAAATCGCTCATATGGAGGATTAAATCCCGGAGGATTAAATCCGCTTCCGCCTTCGGGAAGTGTTGTCATTATTGTCTGTGCAGCATCTTGAGCTGCAAGATAGTATTGAACTGCTGTTCCAAGCGGCTGTGCGGGAATTGTGAAATTATATGAAACAGATTCAATCAAGCTGCCGGCAACCGAGTAGAAAGGAGAAAAACCGCTGCCGGAATTCGTCCTGTAATAAAGATGTGGTGCGCCGGGACCTGAACCTATTTCTTGACTCGTGACAACGTCAGCGGTTAATATTAGATCTGTTGTTTGATTTGTTGAGCCAAATGGTGCGTGTGCAATGGCGATACCCACATTAAGCGAAAACGTTGTGAGTGTAGCAATTGCCAACTGCGAACACTTCAAGAAGAACTGTTGATCAAAATGAGTGATCAAATCATTTGTTGTATGATAATATGGATTAAAATCACCGGCATCGTCTTCTATCAATAAAATTGCAGCATAACCTTCATCCCAAAATGATTTATGATCGCTGAATGGACTTCCCGGCACGGCTAGAGTTGTCATAAGACCTATTGAATAGAGCGAATTGACTTCAACCATTTTATCGGAGAGAACATTTGACACACCGTCATTTTGAGTATGAATTCTAACTTTGTTGTCGCCGTCACCTTCCCATGCAATCATATCGAGATTTATTACACCAAGAATTTCTTCGTTAGCTGACGCTGCTATTCCCGCATAATAATCGCTTCCGACCAAACCTTGCTCTTCTTCATCCCAAAGAGCATAAATTATTGTATAAGGGAAATCATATTCGGTTAATAATCGTGCTGCTTCTATAACTGCAGCGGTTCCGCTGGCGTTATCATCGGCTCCCGGCGCAGTGCTTCCTGAAGGCATATCATCGTAATGTGCACAGATCATGTACTTTTTATCCGGGAATTCCGAACCAACCTGCTCAGCGTAAACGTTTCGTCCTGTGCTGCTGAACCATTGATCGGTAACAGTCAAACCGTATTGCTCTAGTTTTTGTTTTATATAATCAGCGGCAAGATCGTTATCCGCGTTTAATTTATGTCTTGAGTTTATCGTTTCAACATTTCCGTTAATGAACACTGTCCTCTCGCCGGAGAGTTCCTCTACAAATTTGAGCAGTGAATCTACGCTCGCATCATTAATTATTTCTTGAACAGTAGGATGAGGAGTTTGAGAAAGAAGGTCTATGTTGTTGAGTAATAATAAGACAAGTATAAGAATTGAAATTTTTCTTTTCATTTTTAATTCCGGATTTTGTTAATTCAAATTAATAATTACAGAAGAAAACTGCATCACGGTTTTAAAGATTTATAAGTGTAATCGCTTGTTGATTATGGATTATAATTTTATCTTAAGACTAAACTCTACGAGGTTTTTTATGAACGATGAAACAAGGAGGGTTCTTGCTTTTATATCCGCGGCGCTGATAAATAAAGAAGATTATGATTCCTTATTTGATCACACAAACTCCAAAAGTTTTAATTATTCGATCGAGTTTTCGGGGAATAATTTTGTGGCTCACGATTTCGATCTTGACTGTGATGTTGAGGGAGAATTACATAACAATGTTTACAAAATTTATCATTACGGCTTAAGAAATTTTATTGATCTGTCAATTAATGGGTTTGAGTTCAGCGGTTGTGACAACAAATCAAAGCACAAATTCAGCGGCAAGGTTGTAAATCAAAATGTCCAATTTTTCGACGAAGAAAACTCATCAAGGTTTCTTTATAATGTATAAAAATAATTTTATTAATATGCGTATCACGAGGTATGTATGAAAAAAATTTTAGGTGTTCTACTTCTATTAGCTGTAATAGCCGGTGGATATTTTTATCTCAGCCAACAGGAAGATTTTGAGATAATAGATTCGAAAATTGAACTAAAGCAAATTGGCGGTGGAATGAATTTCGAGACCCCGAGCGTTACCGCAATTAGATTTTCCGCTGGCGTTAACGGTTCAATTAAGAACATTTCTGAAGAAAACTACTCAAACGTAATTTTAACTTTCAAAATCGGCAACGATGAAGTTACCGCCAAAATTAGTGAATTAAAGCCCGGACAGACAGCAAAGTTTAATACAAATAAAATAGAAACAAAAATTAAAACTCCTAAACACAGCCTGCTTTCTATTACTCACGATTAGCTTATTCGATTTATTGATATAACCCTGCCTTTTATTTAAAGATAGTCTGTGTTAACTTTAGGATTATAATTATATAAATGAACAGCGGAGGAAGTATGTTTTCTGCCGAAACTTATAAGCAACGAAGAAAAATCTTAAAAGATCACGTAAAAAGTGGTGTGATTTATTTCCCGGGTAATGACGAAGCTCCGATGAATTATGGAGCAAACACATATAAATACCGGCAGGACAGTACTTTTCTCTATTACTTTGGAATTGATTCTGCGGGACATGAAGCGGTAATAGATGTTGATAATGACTTGGATATTCTTTTCGGAGATGACCGCCAAATTGATGATGTTATCTGGATGGGACCGGAACTGCCGCTGGCTGATAGAGCGCTTGCTTTCGGGGTTGAAGAAACTAGTCCATTAAGTAAACTTGCCGACTTTTTTAATGAATCTAATTCGCGCAAAGTTCATTTTCTTCCGCAATACCGAGCGGATAATATTTTGAAAATTGAAAAGTATCTTGGAATTCACAACTCAAAAGTGAATGAGAATGTTTCTGTTGATTTGATAAAAGGAGTTGTGGCACAGCGTTCGATTAAATCCGAAGAAGAACTTATGGAAATCGAAAAAGCTATCGAGATAAGTTATGCAATGAATACACTTGCGATGAAGATGAGTAAACCCGGTAAAGTCGAACGTGATGTATTCGGCGCCGTGGAAGGATTAGCTCTTTCACTCGGAAGCGGCGTTTCGTTTCCTATCATATTTTCGGTTGACGGCGAACGGCTTCATAATCATCATCACGAAAATATTATGGAAGCGGGAAGACTTCTTGTGTTGGATTCGGGAGCGGAATCTCCTATGCACTATGCAAGCGACATAACTCGTACATTTCCGGTTAACGGAAAGTTTACTGATATTCAACGTGATATTTATAATATAGTTCTCAACTCTCATCTCGCAGCAATAGATATGATGAAGCCGGGAATTCCTTACAGAGATGTTCATCTAAAATCTGCTCTCGTAATTGCAGAAGGATTAACCGGATTGGGATTTATGAAGGGAAATCCAGAGGATGCTGTGAAAGAAGGTGCGCACGCTTTGTTCTTCCCGCATGGATTGGGTCATATGCTTGGACTTGATGTTCACGATATGGAGAATCTCGGCGAAAATTATATCGGCTATACCGATCAAATTAAACGAAGCGATCAGTTCGGCCTCGCTTATTTGCGAATGGGTAAACCTCTTGAAGCGGGACACGTTCTTACCGTGGAGCCCGGAATTTATTTTATAAATGATCTAATAAGAATTTGGAAAAACGAAAATAAATTTGCAGACTTTATCAATTACGATAAATTGGAATCAATGTTAGGTTTCGGCGGTGTAAGAATTGAAGACGATGTCGTCGTAACCGAAGAATCGCACAGAATACTGGGAAGACCAATTCCAAAAACAATCGAAGAAGTTGAAGAAACATGCAGTAATTAGAAAACGATATAAACGGAGAAAAGATGTACACATTAGTTTTAATCCGCCACGGCGAAAGTGAATGGAACAAGAAAAATTTATTTACCGGATGGACAGATGTCGATCTTACCGAAAAAGGTATTAAAGAAGCGGAAGAAGGCGGCAAAGTTCTTAAAGAAAAAGGATTTAATTTTGATATTGCTTATACATCTGTACTAAAAAGAGCAATACGAACTTTGGATATTGTGCTTTACGAAATGGATTTAATGTGGATTCCCGTAATTAAATCATACAGATTAAACGAACGCCATTACGGCGCGCTTCAAGGTTTGAACAAAGCCGAAACAACCGAAAAATACGGCGAAGAACAGGTGACACTCTGGAGACGAAGCTACGATGTCCCGCCTCCTGAATTAACCGAAGACGATGAAAGATATCCGGGACATGATCCCCGTTATAAAGATCTTTCCAAAGAAGAACTACCGCTCACAGAAAGTTTGAAATCCACAGTAGATAGATTTATACCATATTGGATTGATGTAATTGCACCAACAGTAAAAAGCGGCAAAAAAGTTGTAATCGTTGCTCACGGAAATTCCCTGCGTGCATTGGTTAAATACCTTGATGAAATGAGTGAAGAAGAAATTATTAAACTTAATATCCCGACGGGAATTCCATTGGTTTATGAATTAGATGAAAACATGAAAACATTGAAGCACTATTATCTCGGCGATCAAGAGGCAATAAATGCTGCGATAAACAAAGTGGCAAATCAAGCAAAGAAAAAATAAATGCTGAGTGTTGGTTGCAGCCAAAGACCAACACAAATTGACCTTGATTTTCAAATCATTTTTGGTCAATTTCAATTAAAGAATGAATGAGCTTAAGCCTTTAAGGACTAATAGAATGATTAAAAGAACAATATTTTTTATTTCTGCTTTCTTGTTTATAAGCACCTCCCTTAATGCTCAAACCGTGATAGGTAAATACGCCGGTGAGTTTTTGGCGCTGGGTGTTGGCGGACGCGGACTTGCGATGGGCGGAGCACAAGTTGCTGCCGTAAGTGATATTACATCTGCTTATTGGAATCCAGCCGGACTTGCAAAAATGAATTATCCTCAAATATCGTTAATGCACGAAGAACATTTCGGTGATCTTGTAAACTATAATTACGGTGCAGTTGCAATTCCTTACGGCGATGATATGAGTTTCGGACTTAGCGTTATTCGTCTTGGGGTCGACGGAATTCCCGACACCCGCGAAGCATTGATCGACGGAAACACCGGGAGTGTTATCTATGATATTAATATCCCCTCCGCAAGACTTGACCCGAGTTTGATTAAAGAATTCAGTAATACCGACTGGGCGTTTTACGGAACATTTGCAAAAAAAGTAAGCGATGATTTTTATTGGGGAGCAAACATAAAGGTAATTGCAAGAAACATAGAAGAATATTCCGCAACCGGAATCGGTTTTGATGTAGGAGCAATTTACAGGGCAACCGAACAACTCACGCTCGGTGCTTCGCTTCAAGATGCAACAACAACTCTTGTCGCTTGGAGTACAGGAAGAAATGAGCTTATCACACCGACATTAAAAATCGGCGGCGCTTATGCGGTTGAATTTCTTGCAGGAACTTTTATGCCTGCAATGGATTTTGATGTGCGGTTCGAGAACAGAAAGTTCGCATCAAATTTCCACGTTGGTCCCGTAAGTTTTGATATGCATCTTGGTTTGGAATACAATTATCAAAATCTCTTCTCGGTAAGAGCCGGTTATAACGATGTTAAACAATTTACGGTAGGTGCCGGCGTTAGATTGCCGAAGCTTAATATTGATTATTCCTTTGCAAGGTTCAATGAATCGCAAATTGAAAGACTGCCTGACAGCCATAGAATATCATTGATACTTACGCTTGAAGAACCAAAGTTCTTACGCGACGGAATGTAAATTTCGTTTTTGAGGCTTAACCTATTTTAGCTTAATTTTAAGGGAGATTTATTCTCCCTTTTTTATGATACTTCAAAAATTAAAATATCTAATATTTTTTCTGCTGATCTTGATATACGGCTGCGGCGCGTCAAACACATCTGTTTTTAAAAATAATGTTGAACTAAGTCCGGTTGTTTATTCAAATAAAGAATATGGTATTACGATGCGTCTTCCTTCCGGTTGGGAAGTACTAAAAGAAAACGAATGCAACTGCACAAAAGTATGGATAGTTAGAAATGATTACGGAGCCTCGTTAAATCTTTCGCGGATTTATCTCGACCACATTACAAACGAAGAAATTCAGAAAGCCCCGATTGAAATTCTGCTCGCTTATATTAAAACACTGAAAGCAGCCGAGATGAACGGCAGGTTTGCACAAATCGGAAAGAATGAATTATTTAAAATTGGTTCAGGGGATTACGGGGCAATTATATATTACGGCAAAAATAATATGCCGGTAAGATCCGTAATTTTTAAACACAAAAATTATTTTTACCAGTTTGATGCCTATGTTACCGAACCCGGTATTGGGAATAAACTTTTGCCGGATGAGGTCTATTCAATTCAAAATGCGGTTCTTGCCTCCATCGAATAAGCGTGTTGAAATTTTCTTATATACATCAGTGAAAATCAAAATAGCTCAGCGTTATTTGAGTTCTATTGAGACTAATTGAGTGAGAAAATGGTCAATTCGTCTAAGTTTAAATCAATCTGTTTTAATTTCTTTCACCCTAAATTCGGAAAGCAAGAGTTTATAGATTTTTAACTTGCTTATTTGAATTAATCTTGTATTTTAGAAAGAGACTTTCCTATCATTGAGATCAAACAGCTTGAGTTAGAGGTTATGCTTGATTATTATCTTACAAAATCCGTATTTACTTTTATCGATTGGCGATTATCAACAAATTTATTTTTTTTGGAGTTAGTATGAGAATATTAAACATAGTTTTATTCTTCGTTTTAAGTAGTCTTACTTTTGCTCAAATAGATATAAGATACTTAAATGATGTCCCGGAAGAATTTAAAGAGAAGTACTACAGCCAAAAACGAGACTACAACCCTTTGCAAGTTGGGAATATGTGGCAGTATTATGATGCAGAGTATAATGTCTATTCTACAATAAAAGTACTGCAAGACAGTATAATCAATGGAAAAAGGTACTTTAAAAAATCAAGCTTCCCAGAATTTACTACAAAGCCTGATGCAAATATTTCTTGGGAAAGAAACGACACCATAAGTGGTGTCTCATTTATGCTTGACTTCGAAGATGTTAACAATAATGGAGATTTCTTAGAAGAACTACCCCTTGATAGTTTAGAAAACCCTTATTGGTCTCGCTATAAAACATTTAAATATTCCTTCGGCGGTCCTCGTTTCTGGTCAGGTGAAAAAACTGTGCTAATCGTAGATTCAAATTGGGTAAGGATCGAAGGTGATACTGTAATTAGTAGAACTATAGAAATACTTGAACTATTTTGGGAAGAAGAAATTATTGAAAAATTTGGAATATTTTGGAATTGGTCTGAATCACCTGCCCGATATTGTACTGGAGCAATAATTAACGGAAAACAATACGGAACAATAGTTAGTGTTGACGAAAATGTTGAAACTAAACCAACCAGATTTTTGCTTGGCAATAATTACCCTAATCCCTTCAATCCAAGCACCACAATTACATATTCAATCCCTCAACTGTCAAGTCAATCTCTCGTAAAAATAAGACTATTAGTTTATGATAATCTTGGCAGAGTAATCACTACACTTGTTAATGAAAACAAATCAAGTGGTACTTATAGCATTACCTTTAATGCAGAAGGACTTGCTAGTGGCGTCTATTATTACTCCTTAATTTCAGAATCAAACGTAATTACAAAACCAATGCTTTTAATTAAATGAAGTTAAGAGTGATAGAAAGGTATCACTCTATTATAGTTCTATTAAGCATGTTGTTTAATTTTCAAGAGAGGTAGTTGTGAAAACAGTACAACTTATTTTATTTCTTTTTTTCGGGAGCGTCTGTATTGCACAAATACAAATAGAATACTTAAATGATGTACCTGAAGAATTTAAGGAAAAGTACTATAGCCAGCCGAGAAATTATAACCCGCTACAAGTTGGTAATATGTGGCAATATTATGATGGTGAGTTTGACAATTATTATACGACAACTGTTGTTAAGGATAGTATAATTAACGGGCAACAATATTTTAAAAAAATATACTATCACAATGAACCGCTGAATATAAATTATGTTAGTTGGGAAAGAAATGATACTACAAGCGGTGTTTCATTTTTACTCGATTTTGAGGATGTAAATGAAAACGGAGATTATTTAGAAGAATTACCGTTGGATAGCTTGGAAAATCCATGGAATAGCCGCTATTCCACATATAAATATTCATTTGAAAGCCCTAACCCATTTTCGTTTTATCCAGGTAAGAAAACTGTACTTGTCGATGATTCAAGTTGGGTGCGGTTAGCAGGAGATACTTTATTAAGTAAAAGGTTTCAAATTACTGAATTATTCTGGCAAGAAACAGTAATAGAAAATTTTGGAATTTATGATTTTATGCAGGAATCCCCAGTCCGATATTGCACAGGAGCAATAATAAACGGGAGGCAGTATGGTATAATCGTAGGTGTTGAAGAAGACAACCAGGAACTAAAAAACACATTCTCATTAAAAAATAACTATCCTAACCCTTTCAATCCAAGTACTACAATTAATTATTCTATCCCTTACGATCATTTAAATGGTAATCAACTTCATAACGTAAAAATAATTGTATATAATGCGCTTGGTAGAGAGGTTGCAGTTTTAATCAATGAACAAAAAAGCGGAGGTAACTATAGTATTGTATTTAATGCAGTCGGTTTAAGCAGTGGTGTGTATTATTATTCTTTAATCACAGATTCAAAAATAATTACTAAACCAATGATTTTAATCAAATGAGGTTAAAAATGAAAGCAAAATGGGGTTTCATTATTGTTGTACTTAGCATATTTTTTAGTTTGAAACTTTTGGCAGTAGAAGAATATTGTGGAACAACTTCCGGAAGCTCAGCACCTTATATTCCTACAAACGGTAATATTAAAGTATATGTTATTTTTGCGCAGTTTAAGGACGATCCACAAATTGATAATAATGGGTGGGCAAAGAATGATTATCCGGGTTGGGCAAATACATTTGTAAATCCTTCAACAGGGGGCAGCTATCCGTGGGACAACTTATCGCATTATTTTAATGAAATGTCAAATGGTACGTTCCAAGTTATTGGCGATGTTTATGATGATTTAGTCATAACTGACTATAACCAAAGTTATTACAGCAGTATTGGTCAGGTTAACAGAGAAATTATTATGAAAGTTGATCCATATGTTAACTTTGCTGAATATGACAATTTAAACGGCAATAGCCCGGGCAGTGATGGAATTGTTGATTTCATTTACATTATTTACAGAAACTCAACGCCTCTCATGGGAAGTACGGGTATCGCTCATTTGAGCATAGATCAAACAATTAATGTGGACGGGAAGCAGGTTGTAAATAATTCGTATATAGGCGGCGGTGTTCAGCAAAGAAGCGGTTTCAACGGTAGAGATTATACGCTTTATGTTGCAGCACATGAACTAGGACATTACTTATTGGGCGGCAATCATATAAATTACGCATCTAATCTTTGTTTAATGTCCGGTTACCCTGTATGGAATTCAGGGCGCGGGATGCATTCATGGGAAAGAGAAAAATTAGGTTGGATAAATTATACTGATAAATCAACAGACGGGTCGGTTACAATGTCGGATTATATGACTGCTGATCAAGTCTATAGAGTCCCTATAAGCAGCACAGAATATTTCTTGATAGAAAATAGAAAAAAGATAAGCCCTCACGATAAAGCTGGGGATACTGGTTTTTATTTTTTTAGAGTGACCGGTGCATCATCATTCCCCCCATCAATAGATGTTCTATGTGCAGATGGGAATTGGGACTTTAGTATTAATACTTCAACTCATACTCTTACCAGAACTACACCAAATGTAAACGGTAAAGATGAAATGAATTTTTATAATGAAATTGGTGGGGTAAAATATGCTTGCTATACTCCAATTTATCACGAAAATTCAGCTTGGGGGGATGATGAAGATGCATTTGACTTAAACTTCAATAATGTACTCTCACCGGTTAGTAATCCTGGTTCTATTAATGATTCACTTGACTTTACCATTGAAGTGACCGGTACAAATACAATTCGATTTTATTTTACTAATCCTTATGCTGGTAAGCCATCTAAACCCCAGAATCTGCAGTTGTCAAAAGATGCAAATAATCATCCATTATTAACGTGGGATG
>JAGFIY010000125.1 GCA_024103215.1 Melioribacteraceae bacterium
GGCGATAAGGTAACAATTCATCATCTGCTTGTTCATACTTCGGGAATACCAAGTTATACAAGTAACCCCGATTTCTTCCCGGAAGTGAGCAGGCAGGAATTCACCGTTGAAGATTTTGTAAAAAAATACTGCTCCGATGACCTCGAATTTGAACCAGGCTCTCAATGGAGTTATAACAATTCGGGTTATTATCTGCTCGGTGCAATTATAGAAGAGATTACCGGAATGACTTATGACGAAGCGCTTCATCATTATATTTTAGACCCGCTCGGAATGAAAGAAAGCGGTTTTGATAAGTCCGCGGAAATTCTTCACAAACGAGCTGCCGGTTATGAGAATATGTTTATTGAATACGTAAACACACCTTATCTAAATATGGAGCTTCCCTATGCCGCAGGTTCGATGTATTCTACCGTTGAAGATCTTTATAAATGGGACCAGGCTCTTTATCAACCTGGATTTCTAACTCAAGAATCTCTTGATCTTTTCTTCACTCCTTATGTCGAAGCAATGGGCGGTCATTACGGTTACGGATGGGGAATTGCAGAAAAAGATATTGACGGCGATGGCGAAGTTAATAAAATTATCAGTCACGGCGGAGGCATAAACGGATTTAATACATTGATTAAGCGAGTTCCCGGGAAAGGACAATTAATTGTTCTTCTTAATAATACCGGAGGCGCTCCGCTTGATTTTATGGCAAACCAAATTATTAATATTATCAATGACCAAGAATCTGAAGTCCCGAAGAAAGGAATTGGCTTGGCGATGTTCGAAAAGTATCAAGATGATGGAATTGACGAGGCAATCAACTGGTACAGTCAATTAAAAGAGAGCGAAATGCTTGCGGCATTTTATACCGACCGAACTGAAATGAATTCTTTGGGATATTATTTGATGAACAATAAAAACGATGTGAAAGCTGCCGAGAAGATTTTTGAACTTAATATGAATGAATATCCTGATTGGTTTAACGCATACGATAGTTATGCTGAAGTATTAATGAAAACAGGAAATAAAGAAAAGGCGATTGAATATTATAAAAAATCAGTTGATATGAATCCGGGTAATAAAAACGGAATTGATATGCTGAAGATTCTAGGTGTTGAGTATAAGAAAGAAATAACAGTAAGTGAAAATATATTAAACGAGTATGTCGGGGAGTATGAACTGGCACCAAATTTTATAATAACTGTTCGCCGCGAGGCAGGTCAGCTTTATGCACAAGCTACCGGTCAGCCCGAATTTGAAATTTATCCTTCAAGCGAAACAGAATTTTATTTGACGGCAGTAGAAACTCAAATTAAATTTAATCGAAATGAGGAAGGGAAAGTTACTGGTTTGACATTATTCCAGGGCGGAAGAGAAATGCCGGGCAAAAGATTGTAAATAATTCCCGGAAGAGTCAATACGAAATAATCACAGCCATTTGGCAATTTAACAGTTTGACAATTGAGCAATGTTCTAATTTTTTTTTCTAAAAATAAACGCCGTAAAAAACTGTAGTGGGAGTAAATCTTATTGTTGGAGCCGGAAGGTGAATCAAATTCAAGAAATCTAGAAGCGTATAAAAGAAAGTGTCTTTTTCCGGATTAAATATTTTCAGAAGATCATAATCAAGAGCAAGATACCATTCTTGGTTTCCTAATCCTTTCCGGTTTTTGTCTATGTTCCAATTTCCTCTTTCAGTAAACATATCGGAACCGCCGTAGCCGACGGCAAGATTCAGCCAATCAGGCCAATAAGGATCTGCCGATTCCGGAAGCAGCGAGTTTACATCAATTGAAAGCCAAAATGTTCTTCCTTCATAATCGTCAACAGGGTTTCTTATCTGGTAGTATTTGTCGTCGTTGTAGTTAGGCGTTATGTGCATACTCATTTTTAGGTTGAAAGGTTTCAGCTCGGGATATATTTTCTGAAGCGTTGGATAAACAGCCCCGAGAGTGTTTGCCGCTAAATCCGTCCATGCAAAACCGTAGGTTACAAAGTATCCGTCCTTAATTTCGATCGGGAGCATCTGCAGCCACGCCAATCCCGTTGCAATCCAAAGCGACTGTGTTTCGGAAAAGTTTGACCATCGCGAAAGCTTATAAACTATCTTATGCAGAACTGAGGTCGTCCAGAAATGACCGAGCTTATCGACATTCAACGAGTGATCGTACCAATCATCGCGGAACTGAAATTTGTCGGAAGTTCTATCGTACCATGTGTTCAGATAAAAACTCCAAGCGGCTGTGTTAAATGCAGCGACTGCTCCTCCGCTTATCAAAGCCCGGGATAAGCTGATGCTTTGTTGTTCGATCTTTGAGGAATCCAGATCTGCCGCATCTTGTGCGCATATTGCAGCCATTGAAAAGAGGAAAAAGCAAAAAGACAAAACTATTTTCTTTATACTTTTCACTTTGTTACTGAAGTTCTAAGAAACATCCGATACCGTAATCGGCTATTCGTTCAAAATAATATTCACTGTAAAAATTGTTGCCTCTGTAATAGGAAAGATAGAGCAAAATTCCTTTGCCAAGCCAATCTCCCGACTTAACTCCGAACAAACCGTTGAACGATAATCTATATTTTGGAGTTCCGTCTATTCGAAAGTTTGCTGCAAAAAAGAGATGTGTTTCCTCATCAAGAATACTTCCCAGGGCATTCTTGAATGCAAGCTCCGCCCCTGCTTTTGCAAAATAATTTGTGAATTCTCCTTCCGGGAAAAATCTTATCCGGTACGATGGACTTCCGTAAAATCTGAACACGGTGTTTTCGGAATAAGTTTCATATGCGGTTGTAAACTCCAAAAATTCCTGTGTAAGATTAAAAGGTTCTGTTTTATAAAATCGTCTTTCATTTGCTTCATCAAAATGTTCATCAACAAGATGGGAACTGTTGTGCATCAATCTTAATCTTAAAAACAGTTTGCTTGATTCGTAGTTGTTTGAATAAACCCAATTGAAGCCGTAGAGCGCATCAATATTGTCGACATTAATTTCAAGATTTTCGACAAAGTTAAACTGCGCATATGCTGAAATATCCACCCCGAAAGTCAATCGTGAGTTGCCGTCAAAAGAGAAGGAAATAACATCAAAACTTTGACCGAGATTAAAGTTTACCTGATCGTTTTTAGGCACATAAATTATTCCTGTTCTTGGTTCTTGATAATCAGCGCGTATTGGTTTGAGGTGAAGTCCGTCCGGAAAATATTCTATCGATTGATCCTGAGCGGTTAACTGCAAGGAAATAAACAATAGAACAGTTGTTAGGGAAAATAATTTATTCATATCATCCGAAAATTCTAGTTAAAGTGTAAAAATATCATAAAAAAATTAAAATTGATGTTATTTTTATTCGGAGAAATAAATTTCAGTGAAAACACAAATAGTTTATTTTCTCAAATAATTGTTTTATAAATTTCCAAACAAACCACATAAAAGCTCGTCAAAAAGAATCAGCTTATAACATTTTGAGGACATAATGAAAAGTAGAATATTTTTTTCAATTGTAATTGCCTTCACTTTTTTCGGTGCCGTTTTTTCGCAAGACATTTCCGTAAATGAAAAAGAAGCCGCTATGCTTAGAATGAAAACAAATCTCGAATATTTTGCATCTGACGAGCTTGAAGGAAGGGAAACCGCATCGGAGGGGATTAGAAAAACGGCGGAACATATTGCGGATATTTTTGAAGAATGCGGTGTAAAACCTTTCGGCGACGAAGGCACATATTTTCAAAATTTTACCTTGATAGGAAGCCGTTTTGATAAAGAATCAAACATTTCGGTTTATGATGACAAAAACAATCTTCTTTCTAAGCTGATGATCGGTCAATCAATAATTTCTATGCCGAATATGCTGGGAGATATGGAAAAAATGAACACAGTTTTCCCTCTAGTGTTTGCCGGCTATGGCATTAACGCAGAAGAATATCAGTACAGCGATTATCTAGACTTAGATGTGAAGGGAAAAATTGTTGTTGCGTTTATGGGAGAACCTTACAGCGAAAACCCAGAGTTTTTCGATGCCGAAAAAAATACCAACTATGCTGGATTCAGACATAAGATTGAAGCGGCTCAACAGCATGGCGCACAAGGGATTATTCTTATTCCGGATGAACAATATCTTCAATACTGGGGCTTCATTTCCAATATGGCACTTAACGAAACTTTATCAAGACCAAACGAAAACGATAAGCCCGGCACTTCGCTGCCGGCAGTTATGATATCTATTGATGGTGTTTCCGAGATTTTTAATGGTGAAGAATCATCGTTTGATGAGTTGAAAAGTTTAATTGATGAAAAAGATATTCCGCGCGGATTTAATTTAAAGAAAAGTGTTTCGATCAATCTGAAGGTGATTGAAAAAGAAAAAACTGCACGTAACGTAGTCGGAATAATTGAAGGGAATGATCCCGTATTAAAAAACGAGTATGTTACAATTGGTGCTCATATGGATCACGTAGGTGTTATGAACGATGAAGTTTTCAACGGGGCGGACGATAACGCTTCGGGTACTGTTGCAATAGTTGAAACAGCTTGCCGGCTTGCAAAAAAAGAAAATAACAAGAGATCGATAATAGCAATACTTTATACCGCCGAAGAAAAAGGTTTGATCGGTTCTCAATACTTTGTTGAAAACTTTGAAAATCTCGATAACATTGTTGCAAACATTAATTTGGATATGGTCGGACGGGGTGCCGCGGATTCTATTTTCTGCATCGGATCGGACAGGGTTAGCTCGGAATTTGCAGACCTTATAAACGAGGCAAATAAACGATCGGTAAAATTTTATTTAGACTATTCGCTTTCGAACACAAGATTGTTTATGCAAAGCGATCATTACAGCTATGCTAAACAGAACATTCCGGTTGCATTCTTTTTTGACAATATGAGCGTGGATCTTCACAGGCCA
>JAGFIY010000132.1 GCA_024103215.1 Melioribacteraceae bacterium
CCGGCTTCAACTTTTCCCACAAGATCGCCACCAACATCAGCCGCCTTGGTAAAGATTCCTCCGCCTACTCTCGCAAACAATGCTTGAGCAGAAGCACCCATACCGAATGTTAACATCGTTGTTGTTACAACTATTAAGTTGTGTCCGTCTGTTAAAGTAACAGGGTAAACAGCATTTAATATCACAAACCAAATAGAAATATCTAACAAGCCTAAGCCAACTACAACTAAACCCATAACGGCACCACTTCGGAAAGCAACTTGAAGACCATCGTTAAGAGAATTACTTGCGGCATGTGCTGTACGTGCCGAGGCATATGTAGCTGTTTTCATTCCAAAAAAACCGGCTAAGCCGGAAAAGAATCCACCCGTGATAAATGCAAACGGAACCCATGGGTTTTGGTAATTGAACCCATATGCAAGAATCGCAAATAGAATCGTCATTATAACGAAAAATATTATTACAACTTTATATTGCTGTTTTAAGTATGCCATAGCACCTTCGCGAACATAAACAGCAATCTTCTTCATAGTATCATTTCCTTCGCTTCGTTTCATCATCTGTTTAAAGAAAAAGTACGCAAAGCTTAATGCAAGGATTGAACCAAAAGGTACAAGCCAGAATAGATTATTCGGAATCATAATTAACCTCAATATTTAGATCAACTAAAACCAATATCAGTTGCGGATCTCCACCAAACATGATATTTGTCTTTTAATTCTTCTTTTGTTGGAAAAGGATAAAACAAGAATGAATTTGCTTCACCGACGAAGAATCCATTTTTGCACATTCTGTAAAACAATTCTCCTTTGAATGTTCTTATAATAGTTTTTGAAGGTTTGTCGGGTTTATTGCTCAATCCGATTAAACAATCACGTAAATGATGAATATTGGGATAAGGAAGATCATCTGTTGAGCCAGTTTCCGGATTGTTTGCAAGCTCGCCTAAATCGAGTTCAACAAAAACTATTTTGGGAACCCAGATTGGTTTTTTCTTGTCGGTCAATATTTCAATAAATTTTGTTGGACTTGCAATGCTTGCAATTAACGGTGATACAGGACTTAGCTGCTGGTAAAGATGAAGTTTGTCATTGGATCTTTGTTCGTATTTCCCTTGCTCAAGTTCTAAGACGCGTCCGTCATCGGTAACAAGATATAAATTCTTAAGCGCATCTAACGGAATATGTTCAAGAACTCTATAAATACCCAAGTAAACAGAGCGTTTCGGTTTACCATCTTCCTGTGGAACACATCTTGTTTCAATCAAATCCAATGGAAAGTGTGAATTAAGTTTGTCCGGATCAACTTCAAAGAATATTGCTTGTCCCCTGGTTCGCTTTTTTGTGCCGACTGCAAAGTATGTACCGAATTCATTCGGCGGCAACATAGATGCAATTAAAGCTTCGGGGGTTAAAGATAGATAGAGATACTTTTTCATAATGATGCTCTATTTTTATTTTCAACAATGAATTTACTTATGTCTACCAAAATTATAATACTTCAGTATCCTTTTAAAGGGTAAAAGCGGCTACTAATAAAAATAACCCGCGATGATAAGATTATCTTTCTAATTAAAGATGAATAACTTATAACAGTTGACAACTCTGCATAAATAATAAGTTTTTAATTAAGCATTATAAGTTGATGAAGCTGTTTTACCACCTCTTCCTGTCCAATTTGTATGGAAGAATTCTCCTCTCGGTTTATCAACACGTTCATATGTATGCGCGCCGAAATAATCTCTATGTGCTTGTAATAAGTTTGCCGGAAGCCTGTCGTTTCTGTAACCGTCAAAATAATTTAATGCTGTTGACATTGCAGGAACCCAAATTCCATTTGTAGCAGCTGCGGCAACAACCTTACGCCAAGAATCTTGAGAAGATTCAATTTTTTCTTTGAAGAAATCATCCAATAATAAATTGGTCAACTTCGGATTTTTATCGAATGCTTCTTTTATTTTTCCCAAAAAGATAGAGCGGATAATACAACCGCCGCGCCACATCAAAGCAATACCGCCGTAATTTAAATTCCAGCCGTATTCCTCGGCTGCGTATCTCATCAGAACATAACCCTGCGCATACGACACAATTTTGGAAGCATATAATGCTTTACGTAAATCTTCGATGAATTGTTTTTTATCGCCTTCAAATTTCGGTTTTGGTCCCTTTAATATTTTTGATGCTTCTACTCTATCATCTTTCATTGCCGAAAGAGTTCGCGCATAAACAGCTTCACCGATTAAAGTCAACGGAACACCTTGATCGAGTGATGCGATTGCCGTCCATTTACCGGTACCTTTTTGCCCCGCAGTATCAAGAATTTTTTCGACAAGCGGTTGACCATCATCATCTTTATAAGCAAGAATATCTCGAGTTATTTCAACCAAGTAACTATCAAGTTCACCTTCGTTCCACTCTTTGAATACTTGGTGCATTTCATCGTAACTCATTCCGAGTAAATCTTTCATTATTTGATATGCTTCACAAATCAACTGCATATCACCGTATTCAATTCCGTTGTGAACCATTTTAACAAAGTGACCGGCGCCTCCTTCACCAACCCAATCACAGCAAGGTGTGCCGTCTTCAACTTTAGCAGAAATATCTTGAAAAATAGATTTTAAATGTGGCCAAGCTTCATTCGAACCTCCGGGCATAATTGACGGACCTTTAAGCGCCCCTTCTTCACCCCCGGAAACTCCCGTTCCAATAAACAGCAATCCTTTCTCTTCGAGTTCTTTTGTTCTTCTGATTGAATCCGGGAAATGCGAGTTACCGCCGTCAATAATTATATCACCCTTATCAAGTAAGGGAACCAACTGTTCAATAACTTTATCAACCGGGTTTCCGGCTTTAACCATAATCATAACTTTACGCGGGGACTTTAAGTTTTGAATTAACTCTTCAACAGTATGCGTACCAATTATATTTTTTCCTTTTCCTCTACCGTTTACAAAGTCATCAACTTTTTGTGTTGTTCGATTAAAAACTGCAACTGTGTAGCCGTGACTTTCCATATTCAGCACTAAGTTTTCTCCCATCACCGCCAGACCGATTAATCCAATATCAGCATTACTCATTTTTTATTCTCCTAAATTTATTCTGTAAATCTATCTTTATATGACCATAGACCTAATGCCGGATTTGAAATAAAGTATACTTCTTCTCCTTCAACATTATTGAAACCATCTTTTAATTTTTCCGGATTATACTTTTCTAACATTTTGGACAAATC
>JAGFIY010000140.1 GCA_024103215.1 Melioribacteraceae bacterium
TCGATTTGCATTTTCTATCGCGAAACCCAATGCAGCTCTTCCGCCCATTGAATATCCGGCTAATATTGCTTTCTGCAATTTTAATTTGTCCATTACCGATATTAAATGCGAGTTAATCGAAGTGTAAGTATATTGTTTCTCATCATCCGGAGCTGATGATTTCCCATGTCCGATAAAATCGATTGCGTACAAAGAACAATTAAAATTTAGTTTACCGGCGACAAAATTCCAATCAGTAGAATTTCCCATGAAACCGTGAAGAAAAATAATTGGAGGAAGCTGTGGATTTATTCCGTTTAACAATTTTCTAACAAAAATTAAATTACCGTCTGAATCAACTATCATAATACTTTGTGACTACTTTTTTCGCTTCTGCTGAAATGAATTTTCTAAACTTGACGGATTGGTCTGCATCGGTTAAGATCTCCAGCACATTTAATTTATTTATGTCGATTTTCATAAATGCTTTTTCAAATTCTTTCCAGGAAGTGATATTAAAATAATCAGCATTAAAGGATTTTATAATGTTTTCAAATTTCAAGTTATAGTTCATAGATAAATATTTTCTTAATTCGGCTTTGTACTTTGCTGCGGGAAGCATCTTAAAAATTCCTCCGCATCTATTATTCACTAAAATTATTGTTAAAGGAATTTTATTGTGACCGGCTATTAAAAGTGAATTAAGATCGTGAAAAAATGATTGATCACCAAGTACTAAAAAAGTCGTCTTCGATTTTGAAGCAATACCCAATGTCGTTGAAACTATCCCGTCAATTCCGCTTGCACCGCGGTTGGTGAAAAGATTTATATTTCTCTTCCCTCGTATAGCATAAGAGTCAAAGTCTCTTATTGGTAAACTGTTGCCGATGAATAAATTTGAGTTGTCGGGAATAAGTTTTAATAGCTCCTGGTATATTTTCCCTTCAAACATCCAGTTTGTTTTCTCGATCATTTTTGTGCGATTTTCTGTTAAGTTTTTATCCAACGTAATTATTCTTTTGAGCCCGCTGTTTTTTTTCGCTTGCAGAAGAGGAATGATTGTTTCAATAAATACTTTAGGATTAGATTTGATTGACTTGTTCGTTGTCCGCGAAGGATCATAAAGATTCCCTTGTTCGTTGATCCCGATTTTAAAAGCCCTCGAAGATTCGAAAAATTGCAAAACGCTGTTTGATGTCGGAGCTTTACCGAATTGAATTATTACATCAGGATGAAGGTGATTTCTAAATTCTTTTGAAATTGCAAGCTGATTGAAACTTTTAAGAATTATATCTTGTGATGAAGAAAAAAACATTTCAGAAGATGCATCAACAAAAACCGGGAAACTTAATTTCTTTGCCAACTTTGTAATAAGCGCGGCAATTTGTTTATTAACACCTCCTCCAGCTATTATCAAACCGGAACGAGCTGAGTTTATTTTTCTAATAATAGAAAACGGAATTACGAGATCATCTAATTTAGTAGAAATTTTGATTTGCTCGTTTTTGTTAATTTTAAAAATATAATCAAGCGAATTCTGTTCAATCGAGTCGGTGAAACTTTCCGGTTCAAAAGGTTTGTCAAACATTATGTTTATCTGAACCGGTCCTGGATCGATTTTTTGTTCAATTAAAATTCGGCTTACTCTTTTATGTATTCTAGTGAAAGATTCTTTAGAAATACTTTCAGTCGTAATATTCTGGAAATCTTTAGAATTGTTTGCGTAGATTTTTTTTTGATTAATAGTTTGGTTTGCGCCGCAGTTGTGAAGTATTTCCGGTCTGTCAGCAGTGATTACAATCAAAGGAATGTTTGAGTAAAAAGCTTCAACCACAGAGGGATAAAGATTTGCAACTGCAGTTCCGGAGGTTGTTGCTACGGCAGTCGGTTTCTTAGTTTTCTTCGCAATACCCATCGCAAAAAATCCGGCTGATCTTTCATCAATTACGGTATATTTTTTGATTCTTTTTTCTTTTGCTAAAGCGAAGATTAATGGTGTGTTTCTTGAACCGGGACAGATAACAACATTTTTTATACCAAACTTTAAAAGTGTATCAACAATAAATTCAGACCATAAGATATTACGATTGATGAATTTCTTCATGCTCAAATAAATTTAAAATTGGTTTCAGTTTAAGATTTATCTCTTCGTATTCTGCAATGGGATCAGAGCCGTCTACAATGCCGCAGCCTGCAAAGGCATAAAGTTCGTTTTTTTTGAGTAATGCCGATCTTATCGAAACGGCAAATTCTCCCTCGTTATTAAAATTGAACCATCCGATTATTCCGGCATATAAACCTCGTGCATGCTGCTCCATTGCTCTGATCGATATCAGTGCATTTGACCAAGGAACTCCGCATATTGCTGGAGTCGGGTGAATTGATTTCAAAACGGCAAAAACAGATCTGTTTTTTGAAAGCTTAGCTTTAATTGGTGTCCACAAGTGCTGTATGTTCGGAAGTTTTCTAATAATTGGATTAGGATTATACTCAATATCTGTTGCAAATTCGGAAAAAGAATTAGCGATAAAATGAACCACCGCTTTCTGTTCATTAAGGTTTTTTTTGCTGGTGAGAAGTTCATTTTCAAGGGCTAAATCCTCGTCGGGAGTTTTGCCGCGTTTAATGGATCCTGCAAGAGCGTCAGCTTCGATTATACCATTTGAAATTTTAGCTAGACGTTCAGGAGATGCACCGAAAAAAGTTGAGTTATTCTGGCGGAATGCAAAAACATAACATCTTGGATAGTTTGTAGAAAGTGATTTTAATAATTGAGTGATTGACCCGTTCTCCGAAAATGAAAGATTAACACTTCGTGATAGTACAATTTTTTGAAATTCACCTTCTTCAATTTTTCTGAGAGCTGCATTAACTTTATCAATCCACAGCAATCTTTCTTCTTCTGATCCGGTATAACTACTTTTAATAACGAATCTTGAGGATTCAAGATAGTCTTCGTTCAATAAAATATTTTCGACAAAATTTAGACTTCTTTCAAATTGTTCTTTATAATTTTCCTTTGCAAGGTTAAAAACCAAGAAGGTTCTATCTTCTTTTTTGTAGAAAAGAATTTTTGGCACGAACCAATCGGAATCTCTATAATCGTTCCAAAGAACGTTGTTTTCATTGGGAGAAAATTTTAACCCACCCAAAAACATTGGAACAGAATCAAGGTTAAAATTGTCCCAATTGTTAATAAATTTATCAGAAAGTTGTTGAATTTTCTTTTCTGTTTTGATCGTTCTTTCCGTGCCGTCCTCGGATATTCTAATCAGCCAATCAATTCCGATGAAAGCAATGTTCTGTTTCTTTTGTGACCAAAAAAAGAAAGGATTGTTCAGTTTTTCAATTTTTTGTATTATTACATCAAAATTGACATTTTCTATTGTTGAACAAAAACTAAAGTAATTAATATTGCCCGATGATGATTGATTTTGGACAAAATTTTCCAGATCGGCAGTGTGTTTTGAAAATATCGAATTCAAGTTTCCTCAGGAACTTTTTAATAGATGAAATATAACTTAACGAAAAGTTCTATAAAAAATATATATTATTGGTTATATTCTCTAATGTAATTGTTTATTTGCATTCTATTAAAATTTGATTATTTTTCAGTATATTATCATTGGGACCTCTATTAACTAACTTATTTATAAATAAAACGAAAGGGAGAGATATGGCAAACGGAAAAAATCAAGTGGTTTTGGATATTTGGAAAGGGCTTTCTAAAGCTTACGATACGGTTAGAAAATCTCATGCTAAACAAATATCAAAGCACAATTTGACCGCTCCGCAGTTTGGTGTTCTTGAAGTTCTTAGTGATCAAGGACCAATGCCGCTGCGACGTATCAGTGACGAACTTCTTGTTACTGGTGCAAACATTACCTGCGTGGTCGATAATCTTGAAAAAGAAGATTTGGTTCGCAGAGTGCATTCTAAGGAAGACCGACGAGTAATTTTAGCCGAACTTACAACTAAAGGTAAAAACCTCGTCGAAAAAATTTATCCTGAATATTTATCAAACTTGAAAGAGAAAAGCGGTGTTCTTTCTGAGAACGAACAACGTCAATTGTTGAAAATTTTGGGTAAATTGAGCGCCTAAGATAACGCTAATGCAATCCATTCATCTTCTTGAATGCGATCTTTAACGCTTAATTCATATTTAAGGAATTCTTCTTCTATATCTTTTTGGTCTGATTCCAAGATACCGGATAGGAGAAGAGTTCCTTTTTCTTTTAATTTCCCTCCGAGTTTTTCAGAAGTCGAAATCAGAACGTTCTTATTGATATTTGCCAGAATCAAATCGAAATTGTTTTCTTCCAACTGCTCAATTTCCTGAAGCCTTACTTCAACTTTTCCCGCGATATTGTTTAGATTTACATTTTCATTTCCGTTAAGGAGGCACCATTCATCGTTATCTATTGCAATAACTTTTTTAACACGGCTCAATTTTGCGGCTGCAATTGCAAGTACTCCGGTTCCGCTACCGAAATCGAGAACAAAGAAATCATCAGCGATGTATTTTTGCATCAGCTTAAGCATTAATCTCGTGGATTGATGTTCACCTGTACCGAAGGACATTTTTGGGTCAATGTTTATTACTATTTGATCTTTTCGGGGAGAAAAATCCCGGAATGTAGGTTTGATAATTATTTTATCATCGATTTCAATTATTCTTGTTTTACTTTCCCATTCTTCGTTCCAATTACGATCTTCAATTTCGCTATAATTGATTTCAAATTTGACTATTACATTTTCCTTGACAAGATTATTAAGCAGCGACTCAAGTTTTGGTTTTACATTTTCTAACCGTTCGGGAAAGTAGACCTGAAGTATTAAATCATCTTCCGTAATTCCAGCCGGATTCAGTTCCCATAAAATTCCGCTGATTATATCATTGTTTTGTGGTTCGGTTTGGATCGAAGCCACAACAAATTTTCTCATTTATTATTCCATGCTTGATAAAATTTCGCAAATCTGATCTTGGTAATTTCGTGACAATCTTGTACTCTCAATGTGATTTTGCATTAAAATTGAAAATGCAATTTTATGACCGTTTTTTGCAGTAAGATAACCGGCCAGGCAACTTACTCCGCGAAGTGTTCCGGTTTTAGCTCGGACGTTGTTAAAGGCATTCCCGTTTTTCATTCTAAACTCTAGAGTACCATCCAGTCCCGCAATTGGTAATGTTTTATACAGTTCTTCAAAAATATCTTTTTTGTTTATATAAAGATCAGTTAAAATTTCGGTCAACAGTCTGGCGGATACCAAATTGTAATGCGATAAACCGGAACCGTCAACAAGAAGAAAATCATTATTTGTAAATCCGATTTCGGATAACATTTTATCAATTGCCTTAATGCCGCTTTTTGCTGATGCAGGCTTTCCGTATAAGCTGTATGCAATTGCTCTTAATAGTAATTCGGCACTTAAATTTTTGCTTCTCTTGTTCAAATCTTCTGCTACTTGTGAAAGTGAATGGGATATGCTTCCTATGTACTTTGCTTCTAATGGAAGAGTAAGTGTATCGGTATAACCGCCGAATCTAATCTTATTTCTTTCAAGTGCTTCGGAAAAAAGAAATAAAAAATATTTGCTTGGATTATACACGTTCAACTTTTCGATGTCTCCGGTTCCATAGCTTGGAAATGTGCCTTCTATAATAATATTGTTGCTGTTAGACATCCAAGCTCGCGAGATTGTTAAGTTCGATGAATCTCCGACAATAGAATTGTTAATTATAGAAAAATATTTCGTGTGAGGAATTAAAGAGACTTTAAGTGGATTTCCGTAACCATTTGGATCATATTTAACTTTAATTCCTGCATCGTTTACTACAAGAGGAGAAAGATGCGGTGCATCAAGTGAAGGATTATCGTCCCACATCCAGCCTTCTCCCCAATATATCGAATCCATCATTGACACATCAGCATAAAGATTACCCGTAAAAGAGTTGATTCCGTATTCTCTTATAAGTAATGAAAGACTATCGAGATGCTCGGTAACCAAATCGGGGTCGAATCCTCCTATAACATAAACATCACCGTAACAGACCGAATCTCTAATCTCTCCGGTATGAAACAAAGATGTCGTGAATCGATAATCTTTGCCCAAATAATGAAAACCGGCAATGCTGGTGATAAGTTTTGCTGTTGAAGCTGGATGAAGAAGATATCTTTCATTTTTTTGATATACTTTTGTTTTTGTAGTTAGGTTGTATGCATCTACGGCAATTAGAGTGGAATTGAAAAAATCGTCGTTTAGTATAAGGTCAATTTTCTTTTTGGTCTGGGCAATATAAGCTTGGGCAGATATAATTGAATTGGAAGCAATCCAGAATATTGCAGCAGCGAGAAATGAATATTTAAGGGCGATCCTTATCATTGCCTCAAATTAATTAGAAGTACTCGCGAACTCTAAAATCGACACCGATTTCATCGATAACAAATTTCTTCGCCTCTTCGGTATCTACTTCACTTAATCCAACAATGGACATAACAACGTGCGAGTATTTTTTTGCTTTTTTCGCAAAATCTATCATCTCTTTGTGCAACGAAGGTTCAACTCTCATAAGCTTTGCATATTGATCGGGATCAACAGAGTTCAAACTTATTGAAACAGTGTCTATTAATCCTTTCATCTCGGGGGTAATATCTTTTTTATTTATAAAATTACCATGACCATCGGTGTTTAATCTTGTTTTACCGCCGTTCTTTTTAACATATGCAGCAACTTCTTTTACAACAGCCCATCTAATTGTTGGTTCACCGTAACCGCAAAATACAATTTCGCTATATTTTTTTGGATCACCGATTTCTTTTATGTAAGTGCTTGCCGGTGGTTCCTCTGATTTGCTCATTTTAAGTGAATGACCTTTTACTACTGCAGCTCCTTTCCTATCGCAGAAAACACAATCGGCATTGCACCTGTTTGTCACGTTTACATAAAGACTTTTCCCAATTTGATAAGTGAATTTCAAGTCGGGTTTTTTTCCTACTCCGAACAATCGAAAAGAATTGTAAGAAGTAGTTCTGGCAACATCTTCGATTGTCAAATTTTGAATTTCTGCAATCTGCTCGGCAACTAAGGAAACATATGCAGGTTCATTTCTTTGTCCGCGGTGAGGTACCGGAGTCATGAAAGGCGAATCGGTTTCAAGAAGCAAGTTATCAGTTTCAATTCCAGATACAATTTTTCTGATGTTGTCTGCTTTCTTAAATGTGATGTTGCCGGTGAAAGATATAAAATGTCCCATCTCGATAAGTTCGCGTGCGTCGCTTAAAGTACCTGCAAAACAATGAAATTGTGCCTTTAATCCCGAACCTTTGTATGATCTTGCAATTTGCATGATGTCTTCATTCGAATCTCTGTTATGAACAATTATCGGTTTATCTATTTCTATTGCAAGTTCGATCTGTTTCTTGAAAGCATCAATTTGTGTATCGCGCGGAGAAAAATCGTAATAATAATCAAGTCCGATTTCACCAATCGCAACTACCTTCGGATGTTTTGCCAAGGCCCGGATCTTGGCGATTAGGGAATCATCCCATTCTTTTGTGTCATGAGGATGTATTCCAGCCGTTGCGTAGATAAAGTCGTAATTTTCAGAAAGTTCGATTGATTGTGCGCTTGAGGCTAAATCAGTAGCGGGTACGATTATGTAATCTACACTCGCATTTTTTGCACGATCTAGTACTGCATCAATTTCACCGTTAAAATTCGGGTAAAACAGATGAGCATGTGTGTCTATAAACATATAATAGTTTCTAATTTAATTTGTGTACAAAAATATGAAAAATAATTGCTAAATTTTTGATTAGTAAGTAATTATCGTTTTTATTCTATCTAAAATAAAGATTTTCTATTTTTACTCATAAAAAGAAAGCATCTCAAATTCAATAGATTATGCTGGTAATGAAACTGTTGAAAAACAATAGTAATATTTATTGGGGAATATAATGTCTGAGCATCTGGAGAAATATTTTGGTTTATCTCCGGAATTGCAATGGAAGATTACACTAACATTGATGATTATTGCAATTTTGTGGCTTATCCAAAAACTTATAATCAATTTTTTAATCGGTAATTTAGAGGATCTTAAACAAAGGTATAAGTGGAAAAAATTTTCACTTTACTTGACGGTTCTGTTTGGATCAATAATTTTAATAAGAGTTTGGTTCGGAGTCTTTGATAATTTTGGAACATTCCTGGGACTTTTTTCCGCCGGTTTGGCAATAGCTTTAAAAGATCCTATTGTAAACATCGTAGGTTGGTTATTTATTCTGATTAGACAACCGTTTAAATTAAGTGATAGAATAGAGATTAACGGTATTAAGGGGGACGTGATAGACATAAGAATTTTCCAGTTTTCAGTTATTGAGATTGGTAATTGGGTTGACTCCGATCAATCAACAGGCAGAATTATACATCTTCCGAACGGATATATATTCTCTTTCCCTCAGGCTAATTACACTGCTGGATTTGAATACATATGGAATGAAATTCCTGTGTTAGTGACTTTTGAAAGTAATTGGAAAAAGGCAAAGCAGATCTTAACGGAAATAATTAATAACTCTGCAGAGAAATTGAGTGAACAAGCAGAACGTCAGATTAAAGAGACTGCTAAAAAGTTTCTAATTTTTTATTCGAAGTTGACTCCAATTGTATATACTTCAGTTAAAGACAGTGGTGTGTTGTTGACAAGACGTTACATTTGTCATGCTAGAAGCCGAAGAGGAAGCGAGGAAGAAATTTGGGAAAAAATCTTAAATAGGTTTGACGAAAATGAAGATATTGACTTTGCATATCCCACAACAAGGTTTTATGATAATTTAACAGAGGGGAAGCAACCGAATAAATAGTATGACACAATTTCTGTTCCACCAAAGATTGAAACCGCTTGTTTGTATTATTTTAGAAAGTTTTAAAAGTAAAGGAATAAACAAATGAATTTAAATCAAGTAACGCTACCGGCGATCGACTTAAATGAGTCAACTGCCTTTTATTTAAAACTTGGATTCACTCAAATAGTGAAGAGCGATCATTATGCGAGATTTCTATGTACTGAAGGAAATTCAACTTTCTCGATTCACCTAAGCAGCAAGAAGAACGATAGCGATTTCATTGTTTATTTTGAATGTGACGATGTTGATGCAGAATATAATCGGCTAAAAGAGAAGGGGATCGAATTTAAGTCCGAGCCAAAAGACTAAAAATGGCTCTGGCGTGAAGCCCGAATATTTGATCCGAGCGATAACGAAATTTGTCTCTATTCAGCTGGTGTGAATAGAATAAATCCGCCTTGGCGTGTGAACATCTCACTTTAGACTAACAATTAATCTGATCCAACTGATGCTACAAAACACCAGAGGAAAGAGATCAATCTGTAAATGAGGTAGTGGATTCTTGAATAATGTTTTAGTTATTTCAATTAGTTCTCCTCAAACGCACCGGGGAAAGACGATTCGGTTATTGTGTAAGCATCGGGCACCACAAATTTTTCTTTTGGTACATTTGCATTTGGCTCAAATTTGGTTGCATTTGAAACAATCTTCATCCCCATCATATTTACTTCGGTTTTTAGTGGTACTGTATTCCAAACCCAAATTTTGGCGCTCAACTGACTTACTTCCCAAATTTCACAAGTCTTGCCGAGTAATGTTTCGGAACCGATCACCTTTCCGCCCATGTTCGTCATTATTTCCTTACCAAGTTCTTCCAAGTTCTTATCTTCAGGCATTGAACCCAAAAAAGGATTTTTCATCTTTGTCCCGGTTTTCTTATCAACATCCAAAGTGTAAATATATTCGCTGTCGCTTATAATTATTTGATTTGTTTTCTGCTTAATTCCCATCATGTCAATTTCTTGATTTGAGTATTTCGCTTCTTTGATCCCATAATTATCAAAATAAACAACTTCTTTTCCTTTGGATGCACCGGAAATTTCATATTCAATGATTCCTGATTTGATGTGATATTTTACCTGACTGCTTTGCCCGAAAATAAATGTCGAGACAAATATTACTGTGATAATAGTTAAGAAAGATTTCATTTTTCCTCCATTAAGTTTTTCAAAAAATAGCAATATTTTCTTTGATAAATTACGATAATCTTAATAAATTATATATACCGACCGTCGGTATGTTTATGTCAACTAACAAATCAAAAACAGAAAGAATCCGAAATATTATTGAAGCAGCAATTGTTGAATTTTCTGAAAGGGATTTCGAGAACTCTTCGGTTGATTCGATTGCTGCCCGTGCGGGACTCTCAAAAGGAGGCGTATATCATCACTTTAAAAGCAAAGATGCAATTCTATTAAACGTGTGTGATGAGATAAGAAAAACGCTGTTAGATTTGACGAAACAAAATAATTTAACTCTAAACTCTTATGAAGATATAATAAAATTTTTGAATGAATACTTATACTTCTGGCAAAATCACATAAAGGAATTGAAATTAATTTGTTTGGCGACTTCTAGGAAATTGGACGATAAAGTATTCCAAGCTCAGTTGAACAATTACTCAATTAGAATAACTTCTTATCTCGAAAAACTTTTAATTAAAGGGACTATTGCCGGGTTGTTTAAAAAACACAACACATTTCAGAAGGCTGTGCTAATCTTTTCCACATTGGAGGGAATATTACCTTATTTGATTGCAAACGAAAATTTTACAGTTGATGATGCTGTGACCTATATATCTAACACTATTCTTAAAGAAATATTGATATAGTTAAGGGTTTTGCGGAAAGATAAACTAAAACTATAATTTTGATTTTTGAAAACGATTATTTGCTTACTGTTTTCAAAATTTATTTGCTTTCTGTAAAACCCTCGAAATATTCTTTAGCAATATTAATAATACTCTTTAGTTAGTGTATCTCACTCTAAAAATCAATTCAGTTTCAGAATCAGCTTTCACAGGAACTTTAAATTCAACTTGATCTACTTTTTTCTTCTCGTAATCTTGATTTGTGCTTAGAATTTCCCAGTTGTAGCCTAAATACTTTTCCACATAAACATTAATGTCGGTCTTTTTTCTGTTTTTAAGTGTAATCTTAAATTCGTTTTCATAAACTCTGTCAGTAATTTTCTTGTGTTCGGTCTGAATTTCTTCGGCAAGAACATCGAACGCATCGCCGATTTTGAGTTTCAGATCTTCGTTCCTTGGAGTGTGGTCTATCAGATCCTCACCGATAAATTCGACAGCATCACCGTCTGATTTATAAACTCTAACCTTACCTTTGGGCATTGGTACGCCAAGATTATTGTCTTCACTGTTTTTGAATTCCACGAAAACTGATACTTTCCCGTTGCTACCATAACCCAGGCTTCTGTATAAATACTTTTTATTAACAGAAATATTTTCCGATTCGAAAAGTGATATTTGTTTAATTTCGTTATTTGAAATTGTAGCCGGTCTTTCAAGATTATAAATATGATACTCAAAAAATTCTTTTTCGGTAAATTGGTCTTGAGCAGCTGATTTTTCAACGGCATAAAAAACATCGTCGCCTCTATATTTTGGAGGCTGAGCAATCCGGTTAACATCTCCGGCGACTAGTTTTAATTTTGCATTGTTGTATGTGGTTCCGGAATTGTTTTCAATGCTAACCCAAGAATTAAGATCCATGTTGGTATCGTCTTGATTTAACACAGCCACATACTCCGCGTGCCAGCTCATTCCGCCGGTTTGGTAAGAAATTTCAACATCGCTGGTTCCAGAATTGTTTGCATCTACCGTCCAGATTAGGGTCGGTTTCGTTATTAATCCATCCGGAAGTTCATCGACGGAAATTCTAAAATCAGTTATTCCCGGAAGCATGATTAATCCACCGTCATTTTTTCTTAATACAATTTGATTTCCGATTGAAGAAAGGAGTGTGCCTTCAATAAATTCATTGTTTTTGCCAATAAGACTTACTGTTTTATCCGTATATTTTTGGAGAATTTTACTGAGACTTACTAGATCGTATTGATAATTTTGTTCTAGCACCGATCCGTTAAGTTTGATATGTACACTCGTAGGATCGATCAACTGCGCAACATCTGTTATTTGTATTGTGGAAATTCCCTTAGTCAGATTAAGTGTACGCGTATCCTTGATTACGCCTAAGTTTGAATTGTAAACCGTAACAGCCAATTCTTTACTGGCTGCTTCTTGTCCAGACACATTATTAAATAACAAGAACAAACTTGCGGTAAATAATATTATCTTTCTCATAATTAATCCTCGGTTGTGAGTTTTTCTTCTACATTGAAGGATATAAAAAAGTTCTCACAAATTGAACCACAAAAAATGCTTTCAAATCATCCTTAATACGATAAATTTCTCTTAATAAGATATTTAATTATCTTTCCACTTTTATTTTAAAAATTTGTTTGGGATAGAAACGAATGAAAATCAAGATTTTTAAATCTCCGTTTATCGATTATGTTGCGATAACACTCGGTGCTGCTTTTATGGCAATCGGAATAGGGGTGTTTTTAGTTGACGCAAAAGTTGTTCCTGGTGGAGCCAGCGGGTTGGCAATGGCAATCCACTATCTCTCAGACAACACAATTCCTGTTGGAATGATGATTTGGGTAATAAATGTACCGCTTTATATTTGGGGCATCAAGGTTTTGGGAAAAAGATTTGGAATCAGGACTTTTTACGGATTTACAGTAAGTTCCTTTTTTATTGATTTTTTTAGAGGGGATATTCCCGGATTTGGAAGTGTTCAACTTCAGAATTCGCAGACAATCATAGATCTTCACCAGAATGATTTCCTTTTTCTGATTTTGGTAGGCGCTGTATTATTGGGGCTTGGATTAGGGATTATCTTTAAATTTAAGGGGACCACCGCTGGCTCCGACATTGTCGCAGCAGTTATGCAGAAGAAGTATGGAATAAAACCCGGACAGGCAATAATGTTTGTTGATATAATTGTTATCGGGCTAGCCGGATTAATTATCGAGATCAAAGATTTATCTCCGGATAGACCCGCATTGTCTTTGACCCTTTATGCAGTATTTCTTCTTTTTGTTTCCGCAAAAATTATTGATGTAATAATAGATGGTTTTGATTATGCTAGAGCTGCATACATAATTTCTGAAAAATATGACGAAATCGGCAAAGCCATTATGAATGATTATTCACGAGGGGCAACGGCTATCAAATCAAGAGGATTGTACAAAAACAAGGAAAGGGAAGTTCTCGTAACAATAGTTACACTAAAAGAAGTTACCTCATTAACTGAAAGAATTAAGGAAATCGATCCAGATGCATTTGTCATAATAAATAATGTTCACGAAGTGCTGGGAGAGGGATTCCGCAGAAGAATTTAGCAGAATATTGTGAAATAGGACTTTTTTAACTTGATTGTAAAAAATATACTCCTTATTATTTATAATATAATTTAATATGGAGGTAAAATGGCGGAAGAAAAACCACAAGCCGTTAAGGGCGAGTATATGGGAAGTCCTACTTTAACAATATTTATCAATAACAGCGATAAATATAGGTTTAGTTTTGGACTTGGTAAAGCAAAGGCTATTCTAAGTTATCTTGAAGATATCAAGAAATTTGTTGAAGAAAACGACAAACCTGCTGAACCGAAAAAAGAGGGTTAAACAGCATTTCCTGTCGTTGAGCTTAGTTCTCTTCTCAGGTCAAACAATCTTGTTTTTTCTTCAATTATCTGTTTCAGCTCTTCTTCAAAGAAGAATTTGGAATTACCGAATGCAGGTTTTAATTGAGTCAACCAACCTGCTTTTGTGTCATATTTTGCGAAGAACGGCTTCTTCACCCAATCGGGATTTCTTGCTTGTAGAAAATTCAACACAAATACTTTCTCACCGTTAATTTCCGCAGTTCCTTCAATTGATACTTTTCCGGGGTTTGCCGACATAGAAGGACCTCTTACTGTTCGTGCCAATCCGGATACTTCCTTGTAAGCATCTCTATAAATATTAAGACATTCTGCCAAAGGCACTTCGAAGTAATGTTTTGCTCCTGTATTTCGTTCAACAAACATGTAATAAGGAATTAAACCTAAATTAACTTGATCTTTCCACATTCTTTTCCAAACGGAACTGTCATTATTAATATGTTTAATGACAGGAGATTGTGTTCGTATTTCGATACCTACGTTTCTTAATCTTCTAATTGCCTTATGAACAATGGGGGTTGTCATTTCAACCCAGTGATTAAAGTGAGCCATTATTGCAAGATGTTTGCCCGATTTTATAACTTTCTCGAACAGTCTTAATATATCATCCGCATCTTTATCAGTTACGTATCTATACGGCCAATAAGCTAATGATTTTGTACCTATTCTTATTGATCTTATATGATTAAATTCCGGTTGAAGGAAGGGCAGAATATAAGCTTCAAGTTTTTTAATCGACATAACCATTGGATCCCCGCCCGTCAGTAATATGTCAGTAATCTGCTTCTGTTTCTTGATGTAATTTTGAAACCTTTTTGATTCGTCTGTTGCAAATTTAAGATCATCGATTCCTACAAACTGAGCCCACCTGAAACAGAAAGTACAGTAAGCATGACAAGTTTGACCGGCACTGGGAAAGATTAATGCTGTTTCGCGATATTTGTGCTGAACTCCAGGAATTATTTCATCATCGTCAATAGGAATGTTTGCTGTCATCTGTCCGGCAGGGTGGGGATTAAGTTCATATCTGATTTCATTAGCAGCGCTTCTAATTTTATCTTTAGTCGCGCCCGAATTCATTACCTTCGCAATCTTGTCATAATGCTGTGGTTCGAGCATATCTTTTTGGAGGAATGTTAATTGGTAAATTGGATCATTCGGGATATTGTCCCAGTCAATCAATTCTTCAACCACATAGTTATTAGTTCTAAACGGAAGAACTTGTGCTATTGTTTTTAATTCAAAAATTTGTTGGTGTGAAAGTTTTTCTAGCTGAGGAATTTTTTCGATATCACGCAGACCATAAAATCTCATTTTTTTTGGTACCATGGCATCTTCTCCTTTTCTCTGGGAATTCTCCCAGTCAGTTACGAGACCAACAACAAATAAACTTTTTAAAACGAATTATATGTGAATGCTGATATTACGATGAAGAAAGAAAAAGCGGCAATATACCGCTTTATTTTAAAGTAGAAACTTGATTAAC
>JAGFIY010000144.1 GCA_024103215.1 Melioribacteraceae bacterium
AATATTGCTTACCAAATTTTCAGCAGTTACTTAAACAACGCAGAGTTTCTCTTTTCCGGCGAAGGAGTTGATTTTACTTATTTAGGTGAAGTAGAATCGGAATTGTTGAGTATTGTATCTGTTCACCCTATGACAAAAGAGGCAGTGGAAGATTTTATAAACAAAGCTGATTCGAATTGGCAGGTTATTGAAAACTTAATAAAAGAAAACAAACTAAAAGAAGTTACTTACTCGGGCAGAATGTATTACATAAAAAGTTTTGAAAAGGATCATCAGCAAGTGAACTCATAAGTAAACCCAGGAGGTAATACAATGGCTATAGAAAAGAAATATTCATCCGATAAAAAAATCTGCCGCGTAACTTTTTCTTTACCAAAAGAAGTTAATGTTAATTTCAACGAGATAAGTGTAGTTGGCGACTTCAATAATTGGGATCCACACAAAAATAAAATGACTCATACCGAAGCCGACGGCTCAACAAGTCTCGAACTCAATTTAGAAAGCGGCAAGGAATATCATTTCAAATATTTATGTGATAACGAGGTCTGGTTGATTGAACCGGACGCAGATAAGCAGGTTCAAACTCATTACGGAGATTCTCAAAATTCTGTACTTGTGATTTAACAACCAAAACGATAATGGAAGCAAATGGTTTATGAAAGGGAATTAATAATGGCAACGAAAGAAGAAATAATGCAAACGCTTTCAACCGTGAAACACCCGGCAATAAATTATTCTCTAATTGAATTAGGGATAATCAAGGATGTTTCACTCGAAAACAAAAAAGCAAAGGTTCTTATCAAGCTTCCTTTTCCCAACATACCGATAAAAGCAATGCTTATTAATTCAATCGAAGAACCAATTTTAGCAATGGGCTTAGAATTTGAATATGAAATTCAATTAATGAATGAAGAAGAAAAACAACACTTTCTGTATATGGAAACAAAAGGATGGAGAATTTAATTCTCTTTACAAATTAATAGTTGCAAATAAATTATGGTTATACAAATGAATACAATAAAAACCGGAAAAGAATGGTTAGATAAATTAATGCCGGAAGGATTACCCGTAAATACATCAACTATAATTTCGGGACCGGGCGGCTCCGGCAAACCTTTAATCGGTGAATCATTTGTGGCATCTTGGCTTAGAGAAGGCGGCAACGTAATCTTTATGTCGCTGCAATATCCTAAAACCGATTTTTTAATTGAGAGCATTAAAAATGTAACCGGTATTAATCTTAACGACTATCTCGATAAAGTTATTTTCTTAGAGCTTGCCGTTGAAAATGAAAACTGGTCATTTGAAAACGAAAATAAAATAAAAGCAAATCTTGTAAAACCCAATGTTTGGGAAGAAACATTAAAAGCAGCAAAAGAAAAACTTCCGAAAGAAGGTAAAGGGAATTTGGTCTTCGGTTCTGCCCTTAATCTTCTGCTTTTTTCACCAACATACGGAGATGCGATTCTAAACAAAGTCATAGAAACAATGACCGAAGACAAATCAACCACATATATTTTCTCGGTAAGCACTACCGCAAAAGCCGAAGAAATAAAAGAAATAGAAAATGCTGCGGATAATCTTATTTATGCACATTCGGAAAAAGAACCGTTTAGATTGTTTATGAAAATAGAACGTATGAAATATGTGAAATTCGATAACACGGAAATACAAGTACCTATTCCTTCTGATATGTTAACAAACTTAAAAGAAACAGCGGATCATAGTAGAAAGGTAGTAATACCTGCTATTTCAAAAATATAATTACGAGGCAAACAAAATGGATAGTAAAAAGTATGAAATATACTGTCGATTTTCCGCTCTCGGTAAAAAAGTAGTTAAAGCATCTTCGATTGATGAAGCAATACAGATTGCAGAATCTGATGACAAGTTTGAGTTCGATGATATTGTAAGAGTAATGGAGCCTTGCAAAGTCGATCAAAAACTTTCACACGAAGTTACAGAAAGTGAATCGGAAGAGCAGCAACATATTGAATTCAAAAATTGGGGTTCTGAATAAGAACATAATAAAAGCGGAAGTTTGGTTTACCACATAAGGAAATAACACATATGAGCAAAAACAAACCACCGGTTTCTGATAGTGAAATAATAATGCTCCAAGCTTATTTAGAACAAATAGTTTCTATTGAAAATAAATGTAAAGACGATTTCTCTTATACAGAATGGTATTTGCAAGAGAAATACTCAGAAGATGAAGTAAATGCAATCATAAATTTTTTTAAAGAAAGTGGAGTTAAATGTGATTGCGGTATACTGAAGAAGTTTAATTAAGTGTTATTGAAAGGGTTAAGTAATATTGCAAAGTTGTTCTTTGCTAACCTACGATTTAAATCGTGGGTTAATAAAAAGCATTAACTCATTTTCCACTAACCGTTTCAACGGTTTATAAAAAGAAGTAAAAATAATTTAGGAGGAAGATATGCCAAACTTTGATGGAACCGGACCAGAAGGCAGAGGACCATTAACCGGAAGAAAAAGAGGACGATGCCGTGATAAAGATTCTTCAACAAAAGAATCAAACGAAAAAGATGACTTTGTATACGGACGTGGACGAGGTGGAAGACCGCGCGGAGGCGGCTTTGGTTTCGGCGGCGGTGGAAGAGGACGCGGCAGAGGTTTGGGAAGAGGATACGGACGAGGTTATGGTAACGGTAGAAGATTCGATGACGATTCTCCCAAAAACTCAAATAAAGATGAGTAAGAATGATAATAGCATTAGCAGTTGAGAATAATAATCTTGACTCGGAATTAGCCGATGTCTTCGGACGTTGTAAATACCTATTAATTTATAACTCGGAAGACCAATCGCAAAAAATAATTTCGAATCCATTTGCAGCAGCATTCGACGGCGCAGGAATACAAACATCTCAACTGCTAATTGAAAATAATTGCGATGTGCTTATTACAAACAAAATAGGTGACCAAGCGCTCATCTTTTTGGAATCAGTTGGAATAAAGGTTTATAAGTCCACAAAAGAAAAAGCGCTTAATGCAATATCACTTCTTAACAATGGGAAACTTGAAGAAGCTAAATCCGAAAATGAAGTTGGAAGAGGAAGAAGAAAAAGATACAGAAGAAGAGGGGAATATTAATTAATACTAAAGCGGGAAATATTATGAACCATAGGTTAGCAATAGCAGTAGAGGAGTGTACGGGAAACATCGATAAAGTTGCCGAACATTTCGGCAGATGCTCGAAGTTTGTTGTCTGCGAAATTAATCCGGCTAAAGAAGTTGTATTGAAAGAAACATACTTTAATCCTCTAAGCGGTCATCATGGCGGACAGTGCCAGCTCCCCGGCTACATTAAACAATTTGATGTAAACACAATCATTGCCGGTGGGATGGGACGCAAAGCCATTGCAAATTTTCATCAATACGGAATTGAAGTAATTACTGCACCCGGGTTAAAGTATGAAGAAGCTCTCAATCTTTTTCTGATGAACAAACTCAATGGTTACGAAGAATGTGCAGGGCACGATCATCATAATTAAAAATTATAAACTCTGCGGATCTCTGTGCAGCTCCGTGTTCTCAGTAATTCTTTTTGTTACACATAGGTTCACAGAGAAAACATAGAGAACCATAAAGGATGTTATAATAAATAAATGGAGAAAAGTAGTTGACAATTTCAGTTGCATCGGGTAAAGGAGGAACTGGTAAAACAACGGTTGCCGCAAGTTTGGCTTCCGTAATACCGCAAAGTGTTTACATTGACTGCGATGTTGAGGAGCCCAACGGTCACTTAATGCTTCAGCCGAAGTTTACTTTGGAGGAATCCGTAAACAAACTTCTGCCCGAAATTGATTATAACAAATGCGATTTCTGTGGTAAATGCATAGAAGTATGTGAGTTTAATGCGTTGATAAACTTGAAATTTGAGATTTTACTTTTTGCAGAGATGTGTCATAGCTGCGGAGCGTGTGAATATTTCTGTCCGCAAAATGCAATTACAGAAATACCGAAAGAATTAGGAAAGCTAAGAAGCGGAATAACCGAAAACGGGATAAAGTTTTACGATGGACTATTAAATATTGGAGAAGCAACAGCGGTTCCGTTGATACGAAAGGTTAAGGCAAAAATAGATAATGAAAAAATAAACATAATCGATTCACCGCCCGGCACTTCCTGCTCGATGGTCGAAACCGTAAAAAATTCGGATTTCTGTTTGCTCGTAACTGAATCAACTCCTTTTGGGTTAAACGACTTAAAACTTGCAATTGATGTTGTGAAAAATATAAACGTTCCTTTCGGTGTTGTAATTAATAAGTATGATGAAACATTCGAAGAAATGGAAAATTATTTAACTGAAAATCAAATCGAAGTAATGTTAAGAATTCCTTTTGATAGAAAAATTGCAGAGGCATACTCAAATGGAATATTACCGGTTAATAACTCCGATAAAATAAGAAGAGAGTTTATTGGTTTGATTGCCACAATTAAAAAAAAGATTAAAAGCAATGTAACACAGATGACACAGAAGAAGCAGATTTTCGCTGATTAAAATCTGTGTTAATCAGTTCAATCTGCGGCATCTGCGTTCTATTGTATTGAAGACCAAAAAAAAAGAGAAACTTTTGAAACAAATAGTAATACTTAGCGGAAAAGGCGGAACGGGAAAAACAACAGTATCCTCGGCATTTGCAAAACTGTTGCAGGATAAAATCACAATAGACTGTGATGTTGATGCTGCAAATTTGTATTTGTTATTAAAACCGCAGAGCAGAAATCAATTTGAATATTTCGGCGGGAAGAAAGCAAGCATAAATCCCGAGCTTTGCACACAATGCGGTTTATGTGAATCGGTTTGCAGGTTTGATGCTTTACACAATTATGTAATTGATCCGTTAAGCTGCGAGGGCTGCGGTTTTTGCTATCGTGTTTGTCCCGATGATGCAATTGAATTTACCGAAACAAAATCCGGCAATTACTTTGAATGTAATTTAATAGATGACTCAAAATTCTATTACGCAAAACTTCTACCCGGCGAAGGCAACTCCGGCAAACTTGTTAGTGAAATAAAGAAAAGTGCACTCACAAATGTTGGCGAAAATATAAAATGGGTAATTGTAGACGGACCGCCCGGAATTGGTTGCCCGGTTAATGCAAGCTTATCAGGTGCCGACTTTGTAGTCATCGTAACCGAACCAACACAATCAGGTATACACGATTTAAAACGGCTCATTGAATTACTAAAAACATTTTCCATCAAATGCGGGATTGTGATTAACAAGTATGATTTGAATGAAAAACAAACACTGCAGATAACTGCATACGCAGGCAAAGAAAATATCCCTGTACTTGGTTATCTCCCGTTCGATAAAGATTATATAGAAGCAATAAAAGCAAACAAAACAATAGTTGAATACAGTTCAAAGGCTGCAAAAGATATAGAAAACATTTGGTCTAAAGTAGAATTTTTTATGGATATATCTAAAAACTAAACAAGGAATAAAAAATGAAAATAGCAGTAACATCAACCGGGGGTTCACTTGATGCGTTGGTAAGTGAAAAATTCGGTCGTTGTCAATATTTCTTAATTGTTGATTCGGACACGATGAAGTTCGAAGCAGTGTCTAATTTGGGTGAACAAATGCAGAACAATGCAGGCCCAAAAGCAGCAGAATTGATAATTAACAAAGGCGCCGAAGTTTTATTATCCGGGCACGTTGGTGATAAAGCCGAAAATACTTTAAGAAAAGCAGGTATTAAAATTGTTAACGGATTTACCGGGAACGAAAAAGTAAAAGATGCATTGAATAACTATCTAAAAACAAAGGAGAATTAAGATGACTAAAGAAGACTTAATCAAATTAATGAATCAGAACTTAGCCAATCTTTCCGTACTTAACGTAAAATTACATAATTATCACTGGAACGTTAAGGGAATTCATTTCAAACCTATTCACGAAATGACGGAAGCTTATTATGACTATTTCATAGAACAATATGATGAAGTTGCGGAAAGAATCGTTCAGCTCGGCGGTAAACCGTTGGCAACATTAAAAGATTATTTAGATAAAGCAACATTCAACGAAGAATCAAAAAATGAATTCGATGGCAAAACAGTTTTAACGGCAGTGCTTTCTGATTTCGAAACATTAAAAGATGAGTTTAAGAAAATGGCTGAAGCTGCTGATGAATTAGATGATTCAACAACAGTAGCCTTAGCAGAAGATAATATTGCTTGGCTCGAAAAAGAAATTTGGATGGTTAAAGCAAGCGCTGCGTAAAAGTTAACAAAAATAATTACCGTCCGTTTTAACGGACGGGGAAAATAATTAAAACAATCTCGGGCTTTAGCCCCATTGGCAAAACTTAAATGGGACTAAAGTCCATATAGTTGGTAGATATGTATTCCGTCCACTAAAGTGGACGGCAATAATGTAACTTTTTAGATAAAAACTTTAATCACGGGTATTATGGATTAAAAAGCACTCGCATTATTTGAAGTTATTAAACTAAAGGAGAAAAAACCTTGTACGTCCCAACAAAAATATTTTTCACAAAAGGAGTCGGAAGACACAAAGATTATCTTAGCTCCTTTGAAGCTGCTTTAAGAAATGCCGGAATTGAAAAATGTAATCTTGTAAACGTAAGCAGCATTTATCCGCCCGGCTGTAAGAGAGTCAGTCGCGAGCAAGGGTTAAAAGAAATAAGTGCAGGACAAATTACTTTTACAGTTATGGCAAGAAACCTTACAAATGAACCGAACCGATTGATCGCTTCATCAATTGGGGTTGCAATTCCTAAAGACCAAACTCAATACGGTTATTTATCCGAGCATCATCCTTACGGTGTTAAAGAACAAAATGCCGGGGATTATGCAGAAGACCTCGCGGCTCAAATGCTTGCAACAACATTGGGGGTTGAGTTTGATCCGGAAACAGCTTGGAATGAAAGAGAACAGGTTTTCAAAATGTCGGGGAAAATTGTTCGCACTTTTAACATAACACAATCTGCTAAAGGAGATAAACACGGGCTGTGGACTACGGTACTTGCGGCTGCAATACTTTTACCGTGAAATAAAAACAGCATATATAAATAGGAGGTTAAGATGCAAAATCATTCAATTGACCCCAAGTCGTTATACAGACTTCCGTGGAATATGGCAGATAACGGGATCACCTGGCTTGAACCAACGGCTCAATGCAACCTCAATTGTTACGGATGTTACAGAAAAAACATCAAAAACTCTCACAAACCTTTCGAAGATGTTAAACGCGAACTCGATTACTTCCAGTCGGTAAGAAAAACCGATTGCATTTCAATTGCCGGCGGTGATCCTCTTTTGTATCCACAGATTGTTGAACTTGTTGCAGATATAAAAAGAAGAGGTCTCAAACCAATCATCAACACAAACGGAATTGCCTTAACCGAAGATTTACTCGATGAGTTGAAAAAGGCGGGCGTGTTCGGTTTTACTTTTCATATCGACAGCAAACAAGGCAAAGGAAGAGACCCTAAGTGGAACGATAAAAACGAAGTTGAGCTGAATGAACTTCGACTCTACTACGCAGAAATGCTTGCTTCAAAGGGAGGAATTGCCTGCTCCTTTAACTCAACAGTTTTTCAAGATACTATACAATACATACCCGATTTACTTGAATGGGCACATAAACATATTGATATAGTTCACACTATGGTATTTATTTTGTTTAGATATATCACTCCCGATACGCCGTACGATTTTTACGCGGGTGATAAAAAAATAACCTTTGATGATATTCATTATCATTCAAACAAGTCCGAAGTAACCGACTTAATGTCAACCGATGCAGTAAATGTAATTAGAGAAAGATTCCCAGATTTTGCGCCGGCAGCTTTTTTAAACGGAACAAAGAAAGCCGATCATTTCAAATGGCTCTTGAGTGAAAGAGTAGGCAACAAAGATGAAATATTTGGTTATGCAGGTAAAAAGTTTCTCGAATATGTAATGACCTTATATCATTACAAGAAGGATAGATACATTTCCTACGCTTCCCCTAAAACATTGAGTTTGGGAAGAACAACATTGTTTAACGCTTGGCCTTTTGATAAAGGAATAAAAGCAGCTTTCAGAAATTACTTAAAATACCTGGCGGCAAATCCATTCAGAATTTTTAAGAAAGTTAATATGCAGTCGATAATGATTATTCAGCCTGTTGACTTAATGCCGAACGGTGACCAAAGTATGTGTGACGGCTGTCCTGATATTACTTACTGGAAAGATAAAAAAGGAACCGAAAAACTTGTTTGGTCGTGTCGACTCGAAGAATTAATCCAGTATGGAGACTTTTTAAGAATGATCCCGAAAAATAAAGAAGAAGCTAACACCAAAAAAGAATTAACAGGAGTGGAGGCTGATAAATAATAAATTAAGTACAAATGGACGAATGTATTATGAACAACAAATTAAAAAACAAAAGAATTTTGATTTGCGGAAAAGGCGGAAGTGGGAAAAGTTCTGTCGTTTCGCTATTAGGTAATGCTCTCGTAAAAAAAGGGTATAAAACTATTTTGCTTGATGCCGATGCATCAAACCCGGGCGGGTTGTTTCACTTAAATACAGAAGATAAAAAAGCACCCAAGCCATTAATTGATTTTTTCGGCGGAAGAGCAAGAGTTACTTGCCCGTCTGATGACCCTTCACCTCTTACAAGAATCGGAAGCGATGAAGCCGTAATAGATGAGGCTATAAAATTATCCGAGATTCCCCAAGAGTATTTCTTGAAGAAGAAAAATCTTACTCTCTTCCAAATCGGAAAAATTAAACAAGCCTTTGAAGGCTGCGACGGACCAATGTCTAAAATTGCAAG
>JAGFIY010000183.1 GCA_024103215.1 Melioribacteraceae bacterium
TCAAAAAAATAAATGCTTCTATTTTTTTAGTAACAGTTAATTAAAAAACTGGGAATGAAATGAATAAAACAGAAAAAGCTGAAGTCATTTCCGAAATAACAGAAAAACTCAAGAACGCTTCAGGCGTTTTCCTTGTGGATTATAAAGGAATAAACGTTGCTGATATAAGCGAAATTCGTCGGGAGTTTAGAAAAGAGGGTGTTGCTTATAAAGTTTATAAGAATACACTTCTCAAAAGAGCTATCGATGAAGTAGGAACCTATCCTGAATTGAGTAATAGACTTGTGGGAATGACCGGCGTAATTTTTACTGACGAGAATTATGTGGCCCCTGGTAAAATCATCAAAAAATATTATGATAAAACCGGAAAACTTGCCTTCAAAGGCTGCTACATTGAGTCTCAATTTTACGGCAGCGAAAAACTTGATGTTCTTGCTTCGATGCCGACTAAAGAAGAGATAATGGCAAGTATTGTCGGCAGTATCGCCGCTCCTGCGTCAGGCATTGTTGGAGCAATTAACGCAGTAATGCGAGATATTGTTAGTCTCGTTGACGAGATAAGTAAGAAAAAAGCTGCATAAAAAGATTGTAAATTAAAAAAATAAAGGAGATATCAAGAGATGTCAAAAGTACAAGAAATCGTTGACAAAATAAAAGAGCTGACTTTAGTAGAAGCTTCTGAATTAAAAACAGCCTTGGAAGAAGAATTTGGTGTTACGGCTGCTGCTCCTGTTATGATGGGCGGTGCTATGCCTGCTGCTGGTGAAACTGCCGTTGCAGAAGAGAAAACTGAATTCGACATTATTCTTGCAAGCGTTGGCGATAAAAAAATCAACGTAATTAAAGTTGTTAGAGCTCATACCGGCTTGGGATTAAAAGAAGCTAAAGAACTAGTTGACTCTGCTCCGAAACCGGTTAAAGAAGGCGCAACCAAAGAAGAAGCAGAAGCTATTAAGAAAGAATTAGAAGAAGCCGGCGCAACGGTAGAACTGAAGTAAGCCGACTTCAAAAAACTATAATTTTCATGAATGCCAAAGTGGTAAAGCGGTGAAGTATGCCTTACCACTTTTCTTTCATTTTAAAAGCAAACTAAATTTTACTCACTAGGAGGTTCAGATTGGAGAACATTAAGAAGAATAAACTCACTGATAGAATTACTTTTTCTTCCATCACTCCAGCTATAAAAATTCCTGATCTCTTGAACATTCAACTAGAGTCATTCGAAGATTTTTTGCAGTTGAATGTTGAACCCTCTAAACGCGAAAATAAGGGACTTCAGGAAGTTTTTACTACTAATTTCCCTATTCTCGACAGCAAGGAATTTTACAGATTAGATTTTATTGAATACGCAATCGAAAAACCCCGTTATTCTATTCAAGAATGCGAGGAAAGGGGTTTAACTTTCAGTGCTCCTCTAAAAGCTAAATTACGGCTTTCTACAAAAGACGAAGAGACTGAAGAATTTGTCAACACAGTTGAGCAGGAAGTCTATCTTGGTAATCTTCCGTTTATGACAGAAAGCGGAACATTTATTATTAATGGTGCGGAAAGAGTTATTGTTAGCCAGTTGCACCGTTCTCCGGGCGTGGCATTTGCTCAAACAGTTCATCCAAACGGAACCCCGATTTATTCGGCACGAATTATACCGTTCCGCGGCTCCTGGGTTGAGTTTGCTACTGATATAAATCATATTATGTATGTATATATAGATAGAAGAAAAAAATTTCCGGCAACTACTCTCCTCAGAGCTCTTGGTTACGAAAGCGATAGAGAAATACTTGATCTCTTCCAGTTGGTTGAGGAGGTTGATGCAAAAAAATTGAAACCATCCGAACACGTTGGAAGAATTGCCGCTGCAGATATTATTGACGTTGATACTGGTGAAATTTTTGCGGTTAAGGACGATGAATTGACAGAAGAAAATATTGAATCGATCAAATCTTCAGGTGTAAAAAAGATTACCTTGATTGTAAAAGAAGTTAGTGCTGATCAGGATTTAGTTTTAAACACTCTTAAAAAAGATACTGCGGTTACGAGAGAAGAAGCTTTATTTGCAATTTACAGACAATTGAGAACTGGTGAAGCTCCGGACATAGATACAGCACAGGCATTAATAGATAAATTGTTCTTTAATGAGAAACGATATGATTTAGGTGAAGTTGGTCGTTTTAGGATGAACGATAAACTCGGACTCAGCATACCGATGGATGTGAAAGTTCTTACTATTGAGGATATTATCGCAATTATGAAAAACATCATTCATCTCAAAGATGGAAATGTTAACGTTGATGATATTGATCACCTCGGAAATAGAAGAGTTCGTACAGTTGGTGAACAGTTAATGCAGCAATTCAACGTAGGTTTAGCAAGAATGGCGAGAACCATTCGAGAAAGAATGAACATGCGTGATACCGAATCAATGCAGCCTCAAGAACTTGTGAATGCAAGAACTATTACAAGCGTTATAAATGCATTTTTCGGTACGAACCAACTCTCACAGTTTATGGATCAAACAAATCCACTTTCCGAACTAACTCACAAAAGAAGAGTTTCTGCGCTTGGCCCTGGTGGTTTGACAAGAGAAAGAGCAGGTTTCGAGGTTCGCGACGTTCATCATACTCATTATGGTCGCCTTTGTCCTATCGAAACTCCTGAAGGTCCGAATATAGGACTTATCTCATCCCTTACGATTTTTGCAAGAGTTAATGGATACGGATTTCTGGAATCTCCGTATAGAAAAGTTGCTGATGGAAAAGTTTCAACTCAAGTAGAATACCTTAGTGCGGATCAAGAAGATGAATTTACAATCGCTCAGGCTAACGCACCCATTACTGAACAAGGGAATTTTGTTAGGGAGAGAGTTAAATGTCGTCACAAGGGTGAGTTTCCTGTTGTTGTTCCCGAAGAAGTTCACTATATGGACGTTGCTCCTGCACAAATCGTTAGTGCCGCAGCTGCCTTAATCCCATTTCTCGAGCATGATGATGCTAACCGTGCTTTGATGGGCTCGAATATGCAGCGCCAAGCTGTTCCATTACTTACTCCGGAAGCACCAATCGTGGGAACGGGAATGGAAGCAAAAGTTGCGAGAGATTCACGTTCCATAATTATTGCTGAAGAAAATGGAGTAGTTGAATATGTCGATGCAACTAAAATTATTGTTAAATACGAAGTTGATGAAAATAGTTTTGAATCACTTACAAATTTTGACGATGAAAAAAGAGTTACCTACAATCTTGTAAAATTTTCGGGTACTAACCAGGAAACCTGTTTTAACCAAAAACCAATCGTAAAGACCGGACAAAAAGTTAAGAAAGGTATGGTTATTGCCGATGGACCGGCAATTGATCAAGGTGAACTTGCCCTTGGTAAAAATATATCGGTTGCATTTATGCCTTGGAGAGGCTACAACTTTGAGGATGCAATTGTTATTAGTGAAAAACTAGTTGCAGAAGATGTTTATACTTCAATTCATATAGAGGAATTCGAACTCCAAGTTCGTGAAACAAAACGCGGCGAAGAAGAACTTACTCGCGATATCCCGAATGTGAGCGAAGAAGCTACAAAAAACCTGGACGAAAACGGAATTATTCGTGAAGGTGCTGAAGTTAAGGAAGGCGATATACTCATAGGCAAAATTACACCAAAAGGCGAAACCGATCCAACGCCGGAAGAAAAATTGCTTAAAGCCATATTCGGAGATAAAGCAGGCGATGTTAAAGATGCTTCGCTTAAAGCACCTCCGGGATTGAAAGGTACGGTAATTAAAACAAGACTTTTCAGCAGGAAAAGAAGAGATACTGAATCAAAGAAAATTGAAAAGAAAGAACTTGAAAAATTAGAATTAGAATACGAAAAAATAAAGAAAAATCATTATAGTAAGCTTGTTGAAAAAGCTACAAAAATTTGCGAAAGCAAAACCACAACCGGAATTCGTGATTTGGACGGTTCAATAGTTTTGAGAAGCGGAACTCTAATAAAGGATTCCACCTTCAGCAGCTTAGATGACATAACAAAATTAGATTATACTCTCGATTGGTTTGAGGATAGCAAAACCAATAAACTTATTAATACATTGTTCGCTAATTACTTTAGAGTTAAAGCAAATAATGAGGAAGAATATAAGAGAGAAAAACTAAACATTCAAAGTGGTGATGAACTAGCGCCCGGTATTGTTCAGCTTGCTAAAGTTTATGTCGCTAAAAAACGTAAACTTTCAGTTGGTGATAAAATGGCTGGCAGGCATGGGAATAAAGGTGTTGTTGCTAAAATTGTCCCTGTTGAAGATATGCCGTATCACGAAGACGGAACTCCGGTTGATATTGTCTTGAATCCGCTTGGTGTGCCATCAAGAATGAACCTGGGGCAGTTATACGAAACAGCTCTTGGCTGGGTAGGGAAGAAAATAGGAGCTAAATTTGAAACACCGATTTTCGACGGTGCAAAGTTTGAGGATATCGAAAGATTGTTGAAAGAATCAAATATTGAAGACGGTAGTAAAACAACCCTTTATGACGGAAGATCCGGGACAAAATTCGATCAGAAAGTGACCTGTGGATATATATATATGTTGAAACTTGGTCATATGGTAGATGATAAACTTCACGCACGTTCGATTGGTCCATATTCATTAATTACGCAGCAGCCGCTGGGTGGTAAAGCTCAGTTTGGTGGTCAAAGATTCGGGGAAATGGAAGTCTGGGCTCTTGAAGGTTACGGTGCCGCTCATATTTTACAGGAAGTGTTAACAATAAAGAGTGACGACGTTGCAGGACGAGCAAAAACGTACGAGGCAATTGTTAAAGGTGATAATCTTACCGAACCTAATATTCCCGAAGCATTTAATGTTTTGATTAAGGAGATGCAAGGTTTAGGACTGGATGTTAAAATAAACTAATCCAAGTTTAATAAAGTTTAAGGAGAAAATTTATGAGGTTTAGAACTCAAGAAAAAAAGATCAAAGACATTGAAAGATTGACTATTAGTCTTGCTAGTCCTGATGATATATTGTCTCGATCTCACGGTGAAGTAACTAAGCCCGAAACTATAAATTATAGATCGTTCAGACCTGAAAAAGACGGTCTGTTCTGCGAAAAGATTTTCGGACCTGTCAAGGATTGGGAATGTGCATGTGGAAAGTATAAAGGAATTCGTTATAAAGGTATTGTATGTGACAGATGCGGTGTTGAAATCACACTTAAGAATGTGCGTCGTGAAAGAATGGGGCATATTGCTCTTGCAGTTCCTGTTGTACATATTTGGTTCTTTAAAGCCCTACCTTCCAAGATTGGAAACATAATCGGTATGACCACTAAGGAACTTGAGAAGGTAATTTATTATGAATCCTATGTCGTTATAAATCCAGGAACTACAGGACTTTCAAAGAAAGATCTAATTTCGGAAGATCAGTACTTTGAAATTCTTGCTTCACTACCGCACGATAATGATTCCCTTGATAATGATGACGAGAAAAAATTTATTGCGAAAATCGGCGGCGATGCAGTAAAAGAATTGTTGAAGCAGACTCCAGTCGAAGAAACATTTAGAGAACTTAAAGCAAGATTAGCTGTTGAAACTTCACAGCAAAAGCGGGGCGATCTTCTTAAAAGATTAAAAGTTCTAGAAGCTTTCAGAGAACACGAAGGAAAGAAAGCAAATAAACCTGAATGGATGGTTCTAAATATTGTTCCCGTAATTCCTCCTGAGCTAAGACCTTTGGTTCCGCTTGAAGGCGGAAGATTTGCAACCAGCGATCTTAACGATCTTTACAGAAGAGTTATAATTCGAAATAACAGATTAAAAAGATTAATAGATATTAAAGCTCCCGAAGTTATTCTTCGAAACGAAAAAAGAATGCTTCAAGAGGCCGTTGATGCTCTATTTGATAACTCACGAAGAGCAAGTGCTGTAAGAAGCGATGGAAACCGACCTCTTAAATCTTTAAGCGATATGCTGAAAGGTAAACAGGGAAGATTCAGACAAAACCTGCTCGGTAAACGTGTTGATTATTCTGGACGATCGGTAATTGTTGTCGGACCGGAATTAAAACTCCATCAATGCGGATTACCCAAAGATATGGCAGTTGAATTGTTTAAACCCTTTATAATTCGAAAACTGATTGAGAGAGGAATATTTAAGACTGTTAAGAGTGCAAGAAAATCTGTGGACAGAAAAGACCCAGTAATTTGGGATATTCTAGAAAAATTGATTCAAGGTCACCCGGTTCTGTTAAACCGCGCACCTACACTTCACAGACTTGGTATTCAAGCATTTCAACCGATTTTGATCGATGGAAAAGCAATTCAGCTTCACCCGATGGTTTGTACTGCTTTTAATGCCGACTTTGACGGTGACCAGATGGCTGTTCACGTTCCGCTTTCATACGAGGCGCAGTTGGAAGCTTCATTATTGATGCTTTCGAGTCATAATATTTTATCCCCTCAAAATGGGAGCCCTATTGTTGTTCCTACCCAGGATATCGTTTTGGGATGCTACTACCTTACGAAAGTAAGGCCAGGAGCAAAAGGACAGGGGATGAAATTCAACAGTTCCGAAGAAGTTTTAATCGCAAAGAATAGTGGTGTTGTTGATCTTCATGCAAAAATTCAAGTTAGAATTAATGGTAGTTTTATTGATACTACTGTTGGAAGAGTGATATTCAATTCAATTGTCCCAGATGAAATGGGATATTTTAACGAACTTCTAGTTAAGAAAGTTTTCAGCGGTTTTATATACAAAATGTTCATTAAACTAGGAAATAAGAGAACCGCACAATTCCTTGATGACTTAAAAGACATCGGCTATAGATATGCAACGGCTGCCGGAATATCAATTAGTTTCAGCGATATGATCGTTCCCGACGAAAAAGAAACCCTCATTAACGATTCGAACAAAAAGGTTGGATCGATTATGAGCGAGCACGAACAAGGTCTTATTACCGATGCCGAACGATATAACAAAATTATCGACGTTTGGACTCATACAACAAATAACGTAAGTAAGTCTTTGATGGAACGAATTAAAACTGATCAGCAAGGATTCAATTCTCTACATATGATGGTTGATTCCGGTGCGCGAGGTTCGCAAGAGCAGGTAAGGCAGCTTGCAGGTATGAGAGGACTGATGATGAAGCCTCAGAAGAGTTTGACGGGACAATCAGGTGAAATTATTGAAAACCCAATTGTTGCAAACTTTAAAGAGGGATTGAGCGTTCTTGAATATTTCATATCCACGCACGGCGCTCGAAAAGGTCTTGCTGATACTGCGTTGAAAACAGCCGATGCTGGCTATCTAACAAGAAGATTATGCGACGTTGCTCAGGACGTAATCATTTCTGAAGTCGACTGCGGCACGATTCGTGGAGTTTATATTTCTGCTCTTAAAGATGTTGAATTAGAAAGAGAGCCTCTTGCAGAAAGAATTACAGGACGTGTAGCTCAAGAAGATATATATGATCCAAAGACTGATGAGTTAATCATTGAAGCCGGCGAATTGATAACTGAAACAATAGCCGAACAGATTGATGAATCAAATATTGATACAGTTTATATTCGAACAGTGCTTACTTGCGAATCGCATCGCGGAGTCTGCGCAAAATGTTACGGACGAAATCTAACAACCGGTCACTTAGTGGAGATCGGCGAATCAGTTGGTATTATTGCTGCGCAATCAATCGGTGAACCAGGTACTCAGCTAACACTTAGAACATTTCACTTGGGTGGTACATCATCGCGTATTGCAAGTCAATCTCAGGTTGAATCGAACGTTGCAGGCACAATTAAATTCGAGAAGATTGCTTATGTAGAAAAGAAAGATTTCTTTGGAAAGGTTAAAGTTGTTACCGGAAGAAGAGGTTCAATTGGAATTTATGATGATGATGATAGACAGATTAAAAAATATGATATTCCGTATGGTGCTGAACTGACAGTTGACGAAGGACAGCAAGTAAAACCCGGGCAGTCTCTTTATAACCATGACCCGTATAATGCAGTTATATTAACGGATATAGGTGGAAAAGTCATGTTCAGAGATCTTGTTGATAAGGTTACCTTGCAGCAAGTTAGTGACGAACAAACCGGTCACGTTCAGAAAGTTGTAATTGAATCGAAAGATAAAGCATACACTCCAAGTTTAGTTATCGTTCAAGATAATGGAGAAGAAAAAGTATTCAACTTGCCGACAGGCGCTTATCTTTCGGTTGACGAAAACGAGAATGTTCAAGCAGGTACTATTCTAGCAAAAATTTCGAAGCAAGCTTCGAAAACAAGAGATATTACAGGCGGTCTACCTCGGGTTACTGAATTGTTCGAAGCGCGAAGTCCTCACGATCCTGCTGTTGTTTCGGAAATTGAAGGTGTTGTAAAATTTGGTGCTAAGAAAAAAGGATCAAGGGAAATTATTGTTGAATCTTTTGATAAGCTTGATCAAAAAGTTTATAACATTGCTTACGGAAAACATATCCTAGTTCAAGAAGGCGATGAAATACCTGCTGGTGAAAAGATCACTGATGGTCCGATTGATCCGCACGATATTTTAAAGATTAAGGGAACAAATGCAGTTCAAGAATATCTTGTTAATGAAATTCAAGATGTTTATCGTCTGCAAGGTGTAAAAATTAACGATAAGCATATTGAAATAATTGTAAAACAAATGCTTCAAAAATTAAGAGTTATATCATCTGGAGATACTAACTTTATCGAAGAAGATCTTGTGAACAGAAATATTTTTATACAAGAGAATGAACGAGTTAAATCCCTTGTTTACGTAGAAGATCCCGGACAATCCAAACTGCATGCCGGAGACTTAATTCTTAAAGCAAAAGCTAGAGAGATTAATGCTGATCTTGCTAGAAAAGAAAAAGAGCAGATGGTGGTTAGAGATGCTGATCCAGCAACTTTTGATAATATCTTGTTGGGAATAACACAAGCAGCACTCTCGACTGAAAGTTTCATCTCTGCAGCATCGTTCCAAGAAACCACAAAGGTATTAACTAATGCGGCTACTGAAGCTAAAGTTGATCACCTAATAGGTTTAAAGGAGAACGTTGTTATGGGTCATTTGATCCCTGCTGGAACAGGACTTAAAAAGTACAAGAACTTAATTCTTACTGAAGAAGAAAAAGTACAGCAAGACGAGGTTGAAGAAAGCGAAGAAGTTAAGGAAGGACAAAGCGTAGAATAACGCTTGTAATGCTCGAAAATAGCATATTCGTTTCTTGACAAAAAAAACAAATATATCTATATTGAGAGTCTGAATTTTGTTGAACTAACTTAAAGTTACGGAGGTTTTTACGTGCCAACAATAAACCAGTTGGTTAGAAAAGGTAGGAAGGTAATTCTGTCGAAGAGCAAAGCTCCCGCTATGCAGAACTGTCCTCAAAAAAGAGGAGTCTGCACGAGAGTTTATACCACTACTCCGAAAAAACCAAACTCTGCGTTAAGAAAAGTTGCCAGAGTTAGGTTAACAAACGGTATAGAAGTTACTGCTTATATACCCGGTGAAGGTCACAACCTTCAGGAGCACTCTATCGTTATGATTAGAGGAGGAAGGGTCAAAGATTTACCAGGTGTTCGTTATCATATTTTGAGAGGAACTTTAGATACAAGCGGTGTTGAAGACAGAAAACAAGGTCGCTCTAAGTACGGAACTAAAAAACCAAAAGCTAAATAGTTATGAGAAAAAGAAAATCTGAAAAGCAGTTTATCAAACCGGATCCAAAGTATAATGATGTTCTGGTTGCAAAGTTTATCAACTATATGATGTGGGATGGTAAAAAATCAACTACCCGTAAAATGATCTACGAAACTTTTGAGTTGATTGAACAAAAAACTAAAAAACCTGCGATCGAAATTTTTAAGAAAGCAGTAAGCAACGTTCAACCACTAGTAGAAGTTAGAAGCAGAAGAGTTGGCGGTGCAACTTATCAAGTTCCAATGGAAGTTCGCCCCGAAAGAAGAGTCGCTCTTGCTTTAAGATGGATTAGAAATTATTCGCGCGATAGAAAAGATAAATCTATGTCTGCTAAGCTTGCCGCTGAATTAATGGCAGCTGCAAATGGTGACGGACCATCCGTCAAAAAGAAAGAAGATGTTCACAGAATGGCCGAAGCCAACAAAGCTTTTGCCCATTATAAATGGTAACGATTAGGAAGGCAAAAACGAGAAATGTCTAAAAGAGTTGACATAAATAAAGTTAGAAACATCGGTATAATGGCTCATATCGATGCAGGTAAAACCACAACGACTGAGCGAATTCTATATTATACTGGTAAAGTTCATAGAATAGGCGAAGTTCACGATGGCGCTGCAACAATGGATTGGATGGAGCAGGAAAAAGAAAGAGGAATTACAATCACCAGTGCAGCAACCACAGCCTCTTGGAAAGAACATCAAATTAATATCATTGATACTCCAGGGCACGTGGATTTTACAGTTGAAGTTGAAAGGTCATTAAGAGTACTTGACGGAGCCATTGCACTGTTTTGTGCAGTTGGAGGAGTTGAGCCTCAATCCGAAACAGTTTGGAGACAAGCCGATAAATACAAAGTGCCGCGAATTGCTTTTATAAATAAAATGGATAGAATTGGTGCCGACTTTTATCATGCAGTCGATATGATGAAAGAAAGATTAAAAGCTAATGCAGTTCCAGTAACTTTGCCGATTGGTGAAGGCGATCTGTTCGCAGGCGTTATCGATCTGATATCAATGAAAGCTAGGATGTATCACGATGATACCTTAGGTGCGACTTTTGAAGATATTGATATACCGGGTGATCTAAAACCTCTTGCTAATAAATACAGAACGCTTATGCTTGAGGCAGTTTCTGAGGTTGATGACACTTTACTCGAAAAATATCTTGAAGGGGAAGAAATAACAGCAGATGAAGTATCAAAAGTTTTAAGAGAGGCAACAATACAATTGAAAATTGTTCCTGTTCTCTGCGGTTCATCCTTTAAAAATAAAGGAGTCCAGAAACTTCTCGATGCAGTTGTTGATTATCTTCCTTCACCAATTGATTTTATCGAGCTTCATGCTCATCATCTCAATAAAAATGATGATGTTGTGAGAAAATTAGATCCGAAAGAAAAATTTACGGGACTAGCATTTAAAATTATGACTGATCCATATGTCGGTAAACTTACTTATGTTCGTGTTTACAGTGGGACATTAAAATCAGGATCCTATATTTATAATGCAGTAGCAGATAAGAAAGAAAGAATCGGAAGAATTCTCCTGATGCACGCAAACAGACGCGAAGACATGGATGAGATTAGAGCAGGTGATATTGCTGCAATCGTTGGACTTAAATACACAAAAACAGGTGACACTCTCTGTACCGAGGATGATCCTGTTATTCTTGAACAAATGGCTTTTCCTGAACCGGTAATTCAGATAGCAATCGAACCTAAAACCAAAGCTGATCAGGATAAACTATCGGAGTCTTTAGTTAAACTTTCTGATGAAGATCCGACGTTCAAAGTTAAGGTTGATGAAGAAACAGGACAGACTCTTATAAGTGGTATGGGTGAACTTCATCTTGAAATTCTTGTTGATAGAATGAAAAGAGAGTTTAAAGTTGAAGCAAATGTTGGCAAACCTCAGGTTGCTTATAGAGAAACTATTAGCGAAAAAGTTAAATCCGAAGGGAAATTTGCTAAACAAACCGGCGGTCGCGGTAAGTTCGGACATGTTTGGCTTGAGATTGAACCAAATGAACCAGGTAAGGGATACGAATTTGAAAATGCTATAGTTGGCGGGGCTATTCCAAAAGAATATATAACTCCGGTTTCAAACGGTATCCAAGATGCGATGAAGAACGGTGTTATTGCAGGTTATCCGATGGTCGATATAAAAGTAAAATTATTTGATGGTTCATATCATGATGTTGACTCGGATGAAATATCCTTTAAGGTTGCCGGATCGATGGCATTTAGAGAGGGTGCTAAAAAAGCTAAACCGATTTTGTTGGAACCAATGATGGCGGTGGAAGTTACTTCTCCCGAAGAGTATCTAGGCGATGTGATGGGTGACTTAAATTCAAGAAGAGGAAAAATAGAAGGGTTTGCTTCAAGAAGAGATGCTCAAGTAATTCGAGCAACTGTTCCGTTAGCAACAATGTTTGGATATGCTACAACTTTAAGATCTATGACTCAAGGCAGGGCAATTTATACAATGCAGTTTTCTCATTATGCTCCGGTTCCTCAGTCAGTAGCAGATGAAATTTCGGAGAAAAACCAATATAAAAAATCGGCAACAGCGTAAATTAAAAATTTAATCAAATTGGAAATAAAATAAATATCTAAGGAGTAAAGAATGGCAAAAGCAAAATTTGATAGGAGTAAGCCTCACGTTAATATAGGTACTATTGGTCACGTTGACCACGGAAAAACCACATTAACTGCTGCTATCACAATGGCTCTTGGTAAAAAAGGCTTATCTGAGCTTAGAAGCTTTGATAGTATCGACAATGCCCCTGAAGAAAGAGAAAGAGGTATTACTATCGCGACAGCGCACGTTGAGTATTCTACTGATAAAAGACACTATGCTCACGTTGACTGTCCCGGTCACGCTGACTACGTGAAAAATATGATCACTGGTGCTGCTCAGATGGACGGTGCTATTCTTGTTGTCGCTGCTACAGACGGTCCAATGCCTCAAACAAGAGAACATATCTTGTTGGCACGTCAGGTTGGTGTTCCTAGAATCGTTGTTTTCATGAACAAAGTTGATTTGGTTGATGACGAAGAATTGATAGACCTCGTTGAAATGGAACTGAGAGAATTGTTGACAGAATATGAATTCCCCGGCGATGAAATACCGATAATCAAGGGTTCTGCACTCCAAGCTCTGGAAGCAGGTTCTAGCGATGCAGCTCCTGATGATCCTCGATATGATTGTATCTGGGAACTTATGAATGCTGTTGACGAATATATTCCGATTCCTGAAAGGGAAGCAGACAAACCTTTCCTTATGCCTGTTGAAGACGTTTTCTCGATCACAGGTCGTGGAACAGTTGCAACCGGTAGAGTTGAAAGAGGCGAAATTAAATTAAATGAAGAAGTTGAATTGATTGGTCTCGGTGTTCATAAAAAGACAGTTGTTACCGGTATCGAAATGTTTAGAAAAGAACTTGATAGTGCCATTGCTGGAGATAATGCCGGAATTTTGATGAGAGGCGTGGATAAAAACGAAATTCAAAGAGGTATGGTACTTGCAAAACCAGGTTCTATTACACCTCACACTCATTTTGAAGGCGAAGTTTATATCCTTTCAAAAGATGAAGGCGGACGTCATACTCCGTTCTTCAACGGTTATAGACCACAGTTCTATTTCAGAACAACAGACGTAACAGGTGTAGCAGAATTGCCGGAAGGTACTGAAATGGTTATGCCAGGAGATAATGTTAAATTGAAAGTTAAACTCATCAGCGAAATCGCTATGGAAGAAGGCCTTCGCTTCGCTATTCGTGAAGGTGGAAGAACAGTTGGCGCTGGTGTTGTAACTAAAATATTTGAATAAAAAATAAGAAGTTATTATGAGGGAGACTTTATGTCTCCCTTATTTTCGAAAGTTTAAGGAGAGATAAAATTGCCCGGTCAAAAGATTAGAATTAAGCTGAAGTCATATGATCACATATTGATTGATAAATCAACTGAAAAGATTATCAAGACGGTAAAAAGTACCGGAGCTGTCGTCAGCGGGCCGATACCCTTACCGACGAAAAGAACTGTTTTTACTGTACTACGCTCTCCTCACGTTGATAAAAAATCTCGAGAGCAGTTTGAAATTCGAGCGCATAAGAGAATTATTGATATTCATAACTCTAATAACAAAACCGTCGATTCACTTAGCAAGCTCGAAATTCCGGCGGGTGTTGATATTGAGATTAAGTTATAAGGATAGAACAAAATGCCAGGTTTAATTGGAAAGAAAATTGGTATGACTAGTGTTTTTATTGATGACGGACAGCTTGTTCCTGTAACCGTTATTGAAGCAGGACCATGTAAGGTTGTTCAGATAAAAACGCTTGCAAAAGATGGTTATGAATCATTAACTCTTGGTTTCGGAGAGAGAAAAGAGAAACATCTTAACAAAGCACAAATAATGAATTACAAAAAAAATAAAATTACACCAGCGGCTGTTGTAAAAGAATTTAGAAATTTCGATGTAAAGAATTTTAAGATTGGGGATGAATTAAAAGCCGAGTTATTTGCAGTCGGAGAAAATATTAAAGTAACGGGAATAAGTAAAGGAAAAGGTTTCCAAGGTGTTATGCGACGACACGGTTTCGGCGGTGTCGGCGGTACAACTCACGGTCAGAGCGATAGATTAAGAGCTCCGGGTTCGATTGGTTCTAGTTCTTATCCTTCAAGAGTTTTTAAAGGCACTAGAATGGCAGGAAGAACCGGTAATACTAAAACAACGGTTAAGAATCTTAGAGTTGTTAAAGTAGATGTTGAGAAAAACCTTATAATGCTTAAAGGTGCTGTTCCCGGTTCAATAAATTCAATAGTAGAATTAAATAAGTAGTTGGATAATATGAAACTAGATGTATACAAAATTGACGGCAGTAAATCCGGTGAATCAGTTGAGCTATCGGATAATATATTCGGAATTGAACCCAATGATCATGTTATCTATTTGTCGGTAAAAGCTTATTTGGCAAATCAGAGACAAGGTACTCATAAAACAAAAGAAAGATCCGAAGTTAGAGGTGGTGGTAAAAAACCTTGGAGACAGAAGGGTAGAGGTACTGCTCGAGCAGGTACAACTAGATCCCCATTGTGGATTGGTGGTGGTACTATTTTTGGACCTAAACCAAGGAACTATCGCCAGAAATTGAATAAGAAAGTAAAGCAGCTTGCACTTAAATCTGCTTTCAGTCACAAAGCAAATGCAGAGCAAATTATAGTTGTTGAGGATTTTAATTTCGAGTCTCCCAAAACAAAAGATTTTGCCTCAATACTTAATTCGCTTAACGTCAACGGTAAAAAATCTTTAGTGCTGACCGGAGATTTTCAGGAAATAGTTTATAAATCCGGGAAAAATATAGCAAAAGTAAAAACTTTAGAAGCATCTAAAGCAAATACTTACGATGTGTTAAACAGTCAGGTATTGATTCTTCAGAAAGGCGCTGTTGCAAAAATTGAAAGTTTGCTTAACTAAGAAATAGGAATTAAGAAATGCGTAACGTACTAATTAGACCGCTTGTAACAGAAAAGATGACAGAAATTACTGAGAAGACCAATAAATATGGATTCGTAGTTGCAGTGGATGCCAACAAGATTGAAATTGCTAAGGTGATTAAGAAAAAATTTGAAGTGGATGTTGTTGATGTTAATACTATAAAATATAAAGGAAAAAACAGAACCCAGTTCACAAGAAAAGGGAGATTTACAGGTAAAACACCTCAGTACAAAAAGGCGATCGTTACAATTAAAGAAGGTCAAACCATAGATATATTTGGGGAAGTTTAGAGGAATCGGAGTTTAGATAATGGCTATTAGAAAATTAAAACCAAATACACCCGGTACACGTTTTATGTCAATTTCAGCGTTTGATGAAATTACAAAAACAACTCCGGAAAAGTCACTTACAGTTTCGCTCAAAAAATCCGGTGGTAGAAATAACCAAGGTAGAATTACTACAAGGTTCAGAGGCGGCGGTCATAAAAGAAAATTAAGAATTATTGATTTCAAACGAAATAAACACGGTATTCCTGCTAAAGTTTTTTCAATTGAATATGATCCGAACAGAAGTGCAAGAATTGCTCTGCTCCATTATGCTGATGGAGAAAAAAGATATATAATCGCTCCAAACGGACTCAAAACCGGTGATACTGTTATGTCAGGTCCCGGAAGTGAAATTAAAGTAGGTAACGCTCTTAAGTTAAGAGATCTGCCTCTTGGCAGTTTCCTTCACAATGTAGAACTAAAACCTGGAAAGGGCGGTCAGATCGGAAGATCTGCTGGAAGTAGTATTCAACTTCTTGCGAAGGAAGGGAAATATGCACAGCTAAAAATGCCTTCAGGTGAAGTAAGAATGATTAGTCTTGAATGTATGGCTACATATGGCTCAGTTGGGAATACCGATAATGAAAACATAAGTCTTGGTAAAGCCGGAAGAAGCCGTTGGCTTGGAAGAAGACCAAAAGTACGTGGTGTTGCAATGAACCCAGTCGATCATCCAATGGGTGGTGGTGAAGGTAAAACATCGGGCGGTGGGCATCCTGTTTCACCGTGGGGTCAAAAAGCTAAAGGATTAAAAACACGAAAGAAAAAACAAGATTCAAATAAATATATCATTAAGAGAAGAAAAAACTAGAGATTAACAACTATGCCAAGATCAGTTAAAAAAGGACCATATATTGATTATAAGCTTTTAGCAAAAATTGAAAAGCTCAATCAATCAAATCAAAAAAAGATTATTAAAACTTGGTCGCGAAGCAGCACAATTTCACCCGAATTTGTCGGGCACACAATCGCAGTTCATAACGGAAATAAAATGCTGCCTATTTATATTTCGGAAAATATGGTTGGTCATAAGTTAGGGGAATTTGCACCTACAAGAATTTTTAGAGGTCACCCCGGAACAAAAGCTGAAAAGGCATCTAAGGTTAAATAACAGGGATTGGGAAAAGCAATGGAAGCAAGAGCTACGAATAAATTTATTACTTCATCCCCGCGCAAAATGAGATTGGTTGTTGATTTAATTAGGGGTGAATCGGTCGACAAAGCATTGGAAGTTCTTCACTTTAATCCTAAACACGCAAGTAAAAGTGCAGAAAAAACTTTGAGATCTGCTGTATCCAATCTTTATAACAAAGATGATAACAAGCAGCACGATCCTTCAGAACTTTTTGTAAAAGAAGCTTTTGTCAATCAAGGACCTACGATGAAAAGAGTTCAGCCGGCTCCGATGGGCAGGGCTTATAGAGTGAGAAAGAGATCGAATCATTTAACAATTGTTGTTGCAACTAAAGATAATAATTAGGAGGATTTTTTGGGTCAGAAGACAAATCCAATAGGATTCAGAGTTGGAATAATTAGAGGATGGGAATCTAACTGGTTTGAAAATAAGAGTTATGCCAGTAAATTATTAGAAGACAAAAAGCTTAGAACATATGTTAGAAACAGATTGAAAAAAGCTGGAATCTCAACCATTGGGATTAATCGTACATCAAAAAATATTATTCTTACAATTCATACTTCCAGACCCGGAGTTGTTATCGGGAAAAGCGGTAAAGAAATTGCTCAACTTGAACAAGAGTTAAAAAAAATATCCAATTCTGAAGTGAAAGTTCAGATTACGGAAATTAAAAGACCAGAATTAGATGCCTATTTAGTTGCTGAAAACATTGCTTCCCAGCTTCAAGGAAGAATTTCTTTCAGACGCGCAATGAAGCAGTCAATTACTGCCGCAATGCGAATGGGTGCCGAAGGGATAAGAATCATGTGTTCAGGTCGATTGGGAGGTGCTGAAATGGCACGTACTGAGCAGTATAAAGAAGGTAGAATTCCGCTGCATACAATTAGAGCAGATATAGATTATGCAACGGCAACTGCTCAAACTATTTATGGTTCAATAGGAATTAAAGTTTGGATTTGCCGGGGTGAAGTTCTTGGCAAAAGATTTTCTGACTAAAGTTTATTAGGAGTTTTTTCCATGTTAATGCCAAAAAGAGTTAAGTATAGAAAAAGTCATCGCGGTAGAAGAACCGGAAAAGCACAAAGAGGTCACACAGTAGCTTTTGGCGATTTCGGATTAAAATCCTTGGATGCAGCTTGGATTACCAGCAGACAAATTGAAGCATGCCGTGTCGCTATAACAAGAAGAATGAAAAGAGATGGTAAAGTTTGGATACGAATTTTTCCAGATAAACCGGTTTCAAAAAAACCTCTCGAAACAAGAATGGGTAAAGGTAAAGGTGCTCCTGAATTTTGGGTTACTGTTGTTAAACCCGGAAGAATTTTATTTGAGGTTTCCGGTGTATCAAAAGAACTTGCATATGAAGCACTAACATTGGCATCTCATAAATTGCCAATAAAAACAAAAATAACTCAAAGACCAGATTTTGAATAAGGGTTAATAAGATGAAGATCTACGAAATACGCGAAATGAGTAACGAAGAAATTATAAAAAGAATTGAAGAAGAAGAGCATAATCTAGTTGATCTTCGTTTTCAGCACGAACTTAAGAACCTTACTAATACGGCAAAGCTGAAAATGGTTCGTAGAGATATAGCTAAAATGAGGACTGTTCTAAAAGAAAGAGAACTCGAAAAATCAAAAAGCGAAAAAGCTAATTAAGTAGGAGCAATTTAGGATAGATGGAAACAAGACATTTAAGAAAAACAAGAATTGGCGTTGTTACAAAAAACAAGATGGATAAGAGCATAATTGTTTCTATTGAACGAAAAGTTGCTCATCCTTTGTATAAAAAATATTTTAAGAAAACTACTAAACTTATGGCACACGACGCTAATAATGAGTGCGGTGTAGGCGATGTGGTTAAAATAATGGAAACAAGACCTTTTAGTAAAAACAAAAAGTGGCGTTTAGTCGAAATAGTTGAAAAAGCCAAGTAGGTTTGCATCGATTAAGGAGTATTGAGAAATGATTCAAGAAGAAACAAATTTAGTGGTTGCAGATAATTCCGGCGCAAAAAAAGTAAGATGCATTAGAGTGCTTGGAGGAAGCAGCAGAAGATATGCCAGTGTTGGTGATCTGGTAGTCGTTAGTGTTAAAGCCGCAATACCAGGCGGCGGAGTTAAAAAAGGGGAAGTTTCCAGAGCGGTTATCGTTAGAACTAAAAAGGAAGTTAAAAGAAACGATGGATCTTATATTCGTTTCGATGAAAATGCAGCAGTTCTTTTAAATCAGCAAAACGAACCAAGAGGAACAAGAATTTTTGGACCTGTAGCACGCGAGTTGAGAGATAAAAAATTTATGAAAATTATTTCATTGGCTCCGGAAGTATTATAAAAGGAATTTGTATATGAGAATTAATAAAAACGATATGGTTGTGGTTATTTCTGGTAACAATAAAGATAAAACCGGAAAGGTTCTGAAGGTTTATCCTAAAACTCAGAGAGTGATAGTTGAAGGCGTTAATCTTCGAAAGCGACACTCTAAACCGAGCCAAAAAAATCCGCAGGGCGGAATTGTTGAAAAAGAAGCTCCGATTCATGTTTCAAATGTTATGGTATTAGATCCTAAGACAAACGAACCGACAAGAATCGGTAAAAAAATTATAATTGATGAAAAAACAGGCAAAAAAAGAAGCGTAAGAATAAGCAGAATAAGCGGCGAAATGCTGTCATAATTTTTAGGGAATTAAGTTAGAATGGCAAAGAAGACAAAAAACGAAGAAGTAGAAACCAAATCGGCAAAATCCGATACAAAAAAATCAAAACCGGTGAAAGTCGAAAAAGCGGTTGAAGAGAAAATTGTTCCTCGTCTGAGAGAAAAATATCTTAAAGATATTGTTCCGGCAATGATGAAACAATTTTCGTATAAAAACATAAACGAAGTTCCTAAGTTGGAAAAAATCGTTGTAAATATCGGAGTAGGCGAGGCTGTTCAAGATTCAAAATTACTTGATGAAGCAGTTAAAGACCTCGAAACTATTACTGGTCAAAAATCTAGTGTGAGAACCGCCAGACAGTCTATCTCAAACTTCAAACTCCGAGAGGGAATGAAAATCGGAACCAAGGTTACCTTGAGAAGACAGCAGATGTACGAATTTCTTGACAGGTTGGTTGCGGTTGCTCTACCAAGAGTTCGGGACTTTAGAGGCATTCCCGATAAGTCGTTCGACGGAAGAGGTAATTATACTTTGGGAATTAAAGAGCACATCATCTTCCCTGAAATAAATGTAGATAAAGTTAACCGTGTTTTGGGAATGGATGTAACATTTGTAACAACGGCAAAAACTGATAAAGAATCATTCGAACTGTTATCCGCATTTGGATTACCGTTTAAGAAAAAAGAAATAAACTAAGGATTAGGGATTTATGGCAAGAAAGAGTTTGATAGCTCGCGAAAATAAAAGAAAACGAATGGTAGAAAAATATGCCGAGCTTAGAAAAGAATTGAAAGAAAAAGGCGATTATGAAGCATTACAAAAATTGCCGAAAAATTCGTCACCTGTACGACTCCATAATCGTTGTTTAATGACTGGAAGACCCAGAGGATATTATAGAAAGTTTGGAATTTCAAGGCTTCAATTTAGAGAGATGGCTTTGCGCGGCGAAATTCCCGGAATTAAAAAATCTAGTTGGTAATAGATAGGAGAATTTAATAGATGCCAGTAACCGATCCCATTGCTGATTTTTTGACAAGAGTTAGAAATGCTGTTAAAGCTAAGAAACGATTTGTTGATATTCCTGCTTCAAATACAAAGCTGGGTTTAGCAAATCTTTTGAAGGACAATAATTTTATTAGAGATTTTAATGTTATTGAAGATAACAAGCAAAATGTATTGAGAGTTTATCTTTCCTATGTTGATGGAACACCTTCAATAACCGGGATGAAAAGAATAAGTACACCCGGTTTAAGAAGATATGTAGGGAAAGATGATATACCGCGAGTTCTTAACGGACTAGGAGTTGCAGTTTTATCCACTTCAAAGGGACTTATGACGGATAAACAAGCAAAAGCCGAATCAATCGGCGGTGAAGTATTGTGCTACATTTGGTAAATTTTAAAGAGGATTGAAGTGTCACGAGTCGGAAAAAAAATAATTAATATTAAAGACGTGAAAGTTGACGTCAACGGAAACTTAGTAAAAGTTAAAGGAAAACTTGGTGAACTACAGCAAGAAATTCATCCCAATATGACCATTAAGATGGAAGGTGAAGAATTATCTGTTGTTCGGCCTGACGATCAAAAACAAAATAGAGCACTTCACGGGTTAACTCGTGCATTAATTCAAAATATGGTAACCGGTGTTACCGAAGGTTACACCAAAACATTGGATATTGTTGGAGTCGGTTACCGTGCTGAAATGAAAGATAAAAATTTATTGTTGAGCATTGGTTATTCTCATCCAATTTACTTTGCTCCTCCGGATGAAATTACCATAGAAACGCCAACACAAACACAAATAAAAATTTCCGGTTCTGATAAAGAACTTGTTGGTCTTGTTGCAGCAAAAATTAGATCTTTTAGAAAACCGGAACCATACAAAGGAAAAGGAATTAAATATTCCAATGAAATTATAATTCGCAAAGCCGGTAAAACCGCTGGTGCATAAGACGATTTGGAGAGTAGATAGATGTCAGTAAAGAAATTAAACAGAAGAGAAAAGAAAAAGATAAGAATAAGCAAGAAGATTAGAGGAACTGCTGATATTCCAAGAATTGCAGTCTTCAGAAGTCTTAACAATGTTTATGCACAACTTATAGATGATTTCGCCCAGAAAACTATTCTATCCGTTTCTTCTTTATCCAAAGAAATTGAGGATGATGTAGGAAAGGCGAAAACAAAAACAGAAAAAAGTAAAGTGGTTGGTGAACTTCTAGCAAAGAAAGCAGCTGAACACAATATAACAAATGTTGTTTTTGACAGAAGTGGTTACAGTTACCACGGCAGAGTGAAAGCCGTAGCTGAAGGTGCCCGAAAGGGTGGATTGAAATTTTAATACTGCCGGGTCGTCTAATGGCAGGACTACGCCCTTTGGAGGCGTCTGTAGAGGTTCGAATCCTCTCCCGGCAGCTGATTGCGTAAAAATTGTACTTATTAACAGACAGATTTTGAAATTAGGAGAATTAAATTGAGGCACAAAAAAGTATCCGGTATTGAAGGACTTAAAGAAAAAGTTGTTCATATAAACCGTGTAGCAAAAGTTGTTAAAGGTGGTAGAAGATTCAGCTTTAATGCTATTGTAGTTGTCGGTGATAATCAAGGGCATGTTGGTGTTGGTTTAGGAAAAGCAAACGAAGTAACCGATGCTATCTCAAAAGGTATTGACGATGCTAAAAAGAACGTTTATAAAGTGCCGGTTATTAAAGGAACTATTCCCCACGAAATAATTGGAAAGTATGGCGCTGGAAAAGTTCTGCTGAAACCTGCTTCTGCCGGTACAGGCTTGATTGCTGGTGGTGGAGTTCGTGCTGTTCTTGAATTAGCCGGAGTGCAGGATATTCTCACAAAATCATTAGGTTCAAGCAACCCCCACAATCAAGTGAAAGCTACGTTAAACGGTTTACTTAGTTTAGTTGATGCAGTTGCAATGGCTCGAAAGAGAAAAATGTCTGTTCAAGAATTATTTAATGCCTAGTTGAGGAAATGATGGCCAATAAATTAAAAATTACACAAATAAGAAGTATTATCGATAGACCCAAGAAACAAAAGCTTACAATTGAAGCACTTGGATTGGGAAGACCCAATTATACAGTAGAACACAACGACACTCCTCAAATAAGAGGAATGATCAATAAAGTACAACATCTAGTAAAAGTAGAAGAAACCGAAGGATAACGATAAAATGGATGTTTTAAGCAATTTGAAATATGCCAAAGGTGCAAAGAAAAATAGAAAACGTGTTGCCAGAGGCGAAGGAAGCGGACATGGCGGAACCGCTACTCGAGGTATGAACGGACAGCGTTCACGTTCCGGTGCTAAATTTAAAGCCTGGTTCGAAGGTGGTCAGATGCCTCTTCAAAGACGTGTTCCAAAAAGAGGATTTACAAATATCTTCAAAATTAAATATCAGACTATAAATGTTTCTTCTCTTCAAAAACTTGCTGATAAAAAAGTGCTTGAAGATAATTTAGTAAACGCAGTTGCACTTTATAAACATGGAATTATTTCAAAAGCCGCTGCACCTTATAAAATTTTGGGAGAAGGCGAATTGAAGGCAAAACTGACGGTAGAAGCAAATGCTTTCAGCTCCTCCGCAAAAGAAAAAATTGAAGCAGCCGGCGGAACGATAAAAGAGATTGAACTTTAATGGGTAAATTACAAGACACTTTTCGGAATATTTTTAAAATCCACGAGTTAAGACAAAGAATTCTTTATACTCTTGGATTATTAGTAATAGTTAGAGTTGGTGCACACATCACATTGCCTGGAATTGATACAAGCGTACTTTCCGACGCAATGGCTAATCAGACTACCGATAATTTATTCGGCTTTTATGATATGTTTGTTGGCGGTGCATTTTCAAACGCAGCTATTTTTGCGCTTGGAATTATGCCTTATATCAGTGCATCAATCATTATCCAGCTGGGCGGTGCCGTTATTCCTTATCTTCAAAAACTACAACGAGAAGGGGAAGAAGGAAGGAAAAAAATTACTCAATTAACAAGATATGGAACGGTTGCGATATCCCTTTTTCAGTCTTGGGGAATTGCAGCATTGCATTTACCGAGTATAAATTTTAACGGAATGCCAATTATACCTGCTGAAATTCAAGGACTTGGTTTTACAATTCCTGCTGTAACTTTTCTTGTTGCTGGTACAATTTTTATGATGTGGATGGGTGAACAGATTACAGATAAAGGAATCGGGAACGGAATTTCATTGATAATTTTCATAAATATTATAAACAGATTTCCGTTTGCGATACTTGATGAATATAGATTGGTTGCAAGTGGTACTAATAATCTCGTGATAGAATTAGTTGTTCTTGCAATAATGGTTATGATAATTGCAGGCATAGTTTTAGTTACACAAGGTACAAGAAGAATTCCTGTTCAATATGCAAAGAGAGTTGTCGGAAGAAAGGTTTACGGCGGGGTAACTCAGTACATTCCTCTTCGTGTAAACACTGCCGGAGTTATGCCGATCATTTTTGCACAAGCTATTATGTTTATTCCGAGTACTGTATTATCGTTTTTCCCTGACAGCGAATTTATGCAATCGATGGCTGGTTATTTTAATTATACTTCTTTTACATATTCATTTATTTATGCAATTATTATTATCTTCTTCACATATTTTTATACGGCAATTGCATTCAATCCACAGGATGTTGCTGAAAATATGAAGAAACAGGGTGGTTTTATTCCAGGCATTCGTCCCGGCAAACAGACTTCTGAATTTATTGATAATATTTTAACTAAAATTACCTTGCCTGGATCAGTATTCTTGGCAATTGTTGCGATATTACCTGCATTTATCTCGAGAATGGGAGTTTCAGGCAGTTTTGCACAATTTTTCGGCGGAACAAGTTTATTGATTATGGTGGGGGTAGCTTTAGATACGTTGCAGCAAATTGAATCTCATTTGTTGATGAGACATTATGACGGATTTATGAAATCCGGTAAGCTGAAAAGCAGACGTGCTTAGGCGTTAGAGTTGATGATTTGATTTTAGTAAAGACAAAAAAAGAAATAGATTTTATTAGAGAAAGCGCTAAAATTGTTGCGGAAACACTGCAACTGGTAAAAAAGAATGTTAAACCAGGTGTTTCCACCCTAGAACTTGATAAAATTGCTGAAGATTATATTAGGAGCAATGATGCCGTTCCGGCATTTAAGGGATATTCGCAAGGAGGTGCTCCTGCATTTCCCGGTTCCATTTGTTCTTCAATTGATGATGAGGTTGTTCACGGAATTCCCGGTGAAAAACAACTTTTCGAAGGTCAAATAATTTCCGTAGATATTGGTGTTCTAAAAAACAAATATTACGGCGATGCAGCAATAACAATTGCTGTTGGTGAATTATCTGATGAGAAACGAAAATTGATGGAAGTAACCGAAAAGTCTCTTTATCTTGGAATTGAACAAGCTACAGCAGGTAATAGAATCGGAGATATTTCGAACGTTATTCAACAGTATGTTGAGTCGAACGGATTCTCTATAGTAAAAGCATTATGCGGTCATGGTGTTGGAAGATTTCTTCACGAAGATCCGCAAATATCGAATTTTGGCAGAAAAGGTACGGGTCCTGAAATCAAAAACGGGATGACCTTTGCAATAGAACCTATGGTTAATCTTGGAAGACATCAAGTTCAAGTTGCACCGGATGAATGGACAGTAATTACTGCGGATGGTAAACCTTCAGCACATTTTGAACATACTATTGCAGTTATTGATGGAAAACCTGAAATATTGAGTATTTGTTAATTATGGCTAAGCAAGGACCTATAAAAGTTGATGGAATTGTGACGGAAACGTTGCCTAATGCTCATTTTAAAGTTAAGCTTGATAATGGGCATGAAATCTTAGCTCATATTTCAGGTAAGATGAGAATGAATTTTATTAAAATTTTAGTTGGTGATAAAGTCGCTATCGAATTATCACCATACGACCTAAATAAAGGTCGTATTACTTATAGATATAAATAGCCGGAGTATATTATGAAAGTGCGTGCATCGGTAAAGAAAATATGCGAACACTGCAAAATTATTAAGCGACATGGCGTTGTGAGGGTTATTTGCAAAAATCCTAAACATAAACAGCGTCAAGGATAAAATAGGAGGTTATTGAATTGGCTCGTATCGCAGGTATTGATTTACCCAAACAGAAAAAGGCTTATATCGGTTTGACCTATATTTTTGGTATTGGTATAACAACCGCTAAAAATATTTTAACTAAAGCCGGTGTTGATGAAAATAAAAAAATTGCCGACTTAACTGAAGCCGAAGTTGCTGAAATCCGCGCGGTTATGACCGCCGACTACAAAGTGGAAGGTGCGCTAAGAAGTGAAGTTCAGCAGAACATTAAAAGATTGATGGATATTGGCTGCTATCGCGGATTACGGCATCGAAGAGGTCTTCCCGTAAGAGGGCAGAGAACTCGTACAAATTCCAGAACACGTAAGGGTAAACGTAAAACAGTTGCTGGTAAGAAAAAAGCTGTTAAATAAGTTTAATATTTATTAGGAGTTAAATTTGGCAAAAGTTGTAAGAAAAACTAAGAAAAAAGTGCATGTTGATGCAGTTGGCGTCGCACATATTAAAGCATCTTTTAATAATGTGCTCTGTACAATAACCGATGTTTACGGAAACACAATTTCTTGGTCATCCGCAGGTAAAAACGGATTTAAAGGATCGAGAAAAAACACACCTTATGCGTCCCAAGTTACGGCGGAGGCCGCTGCAAAAGAAGCCTATGATTTAGGATTGCGAAGAGTCGATGTACTTATTAAAGGTCCCGGTGCCGGAAGGGAAGCAGCTATACGAGCTTTAACAAATGCCGGTTTAACAATTAGTTCAATTAAAGATATAACACCAATACCGCATAATGGCTGCAGACCGCCAAAGCGTAGAAGAGTTTAATAGGAGAATATTTAGATGGCAAGATATACTGGTCCAA
>JAGFIY010000006.1 GCA_024103215.1 Melioribacteraceae bacterium
AAGAAATGCCCTCCAGTTTCAATTTCAAGCCCGAATGATAACGGATTATTTCTTTCTCTCCAGCCTGTTATTGTCGGATTCCATTCAATCATAATACTGAACATTTCCGACAGATAATATTGAAGATATGAGCCCAGCGTAAATGAATAATCGGCTTCTTCATAAAGTATATTGCTGTTAATCAGAACAGAAGGTACTAAACCGATGCCGAGGCTTTTTTCAATAAGTGTATTGTAAATCAACTGACCGAAAAACTGGTAGTTATCGCCGTCTCCTCTTTCTCTTCCAGGAACGTCACTGCTCCAAGCTGCCCCGGCTCTTATGCCAAAATTTGAAGGAAGATAATCCGAAGCAATAGAAAATACTTTGTACTTTAATGAAAGATCGTAGTTATCATCTTTGTTTGTTCTTCCTAGAGTTAACGATCCTTCGTCATTAAACGCATAGGTTAAACCAAATCTTATATTTGCCGGACCATCAAAGCCGAACAGTGATTTGCTTCCATCTTTAATCAGTGGAAGAAATCTGTGAGAAATTTCAAATTCAAACTCGTCTTTGTGAAGTCCCGTATTTGTCGGAAGGTTTATTGAATGAGTGCTGTGAAATAAATTTATCTCTTCTGAATTATTGGACGATTTTCTTTCCCATCGCACTTTAGTATCCTGCGCAAAAGATAGATTGAATAATATAAAACATACAGCGGCAACTGTTGAAATACGGTATCTATTGGTCATATTTTATTTCCTTCATGAAAAATAGAAGTTCTAGTTTAATTACTTCATTAAGTTTTAGAAACATTACTTTTGGTATATCGATATTGAAATCACTTAATTTAATTTCAAAACTTGTTGTTACTTTATAGCCATCTTTAAAATCAAATATTTCACCCAGAATTTGTAATTTCTGTCTTACGCCATGAATGAAAATTTCCCCTTCGACAATTACTGAAATATTATTTTGATTTACTGTGTTTTCAATAATTTTCCCAGTAAAAAATGTAAAAGGGAACTTATCTGTCTCCAGATAATTTTCCCTCATATGACGATTTCTCAACCCAATTCCCGTATCAATTGTTCTGAGATCAACCTCAAAATAAAGCTCGCTATTGTTTGAAAAAACATTATCCTCGAAGTATATGTATCCATCTATATTGCTAGTGATACCTTCAAAACTTTCAATCGGTGCATCGGAAATGAATTTTACGAGATTATCTTTATCTTGATCAACTTGCAATTCGACTTGAAAAGTTTGCAAAATAATTAACTGAAGAAGAAATAAAAGTTTAATCATCTCTCCCCCATCAATTGTTTTTTGCGCCTTCGTCAATCCACACGGCTAAACTATCGATTAAACTTGCTTGAACACTTCCGGCGGGTGGCATATAAGGAGTCAATTTTTTCCGCAGCACTTGAAGCATCACACTCGAATTTGTATCACCCGGTGCAATTCTTTTAAGCTGCGTATAAAATATGCTGTTTACCCCAACAATATTGTTATAACTTGCACCCTCGCTTAAATTCATTCCGGCGGTGGGATTTGAACCAGAATGACAACCGCTTAACGCACAACTTTGATTGAACAACCTTTCTTGAATTTTCGTGAATACAGCAATACGTCCTGATTCACCTGTCTCATTATTAATATCATCAATTGTGGTTATTGATTCTTCACAACCAATGATAAATAATGCTAGAAGAACAGTAAAAAATTTATAGGATCTCATCCTTATGCTTCTCCTAATTTTACCGCAAAATAGATATAGGATATTATGTCTTCTGTAACTTATTCACATAAATTGAGTTCAATAATTTTGCTCTAATTTTACAAACATAAAACGATATTGTAGAATAAGATGTTTTTATCTTTTATATTATAAATAAACTTATCAAGGAGGATTTATGATGAGAAAAGTACACTTCATATTAATTAATTTAGTTGCTATTGCAGGAATTCTCAGTGCACAAGGAATCGGCGGACTTGCCACGGGAAGTTACGGTGATTTTAAAAAACCGACTTACTGCGGAAGCGGATGCCACACTGAGTTTTACATGCAATGGACGCAAGCTATGATGTCTCAAGCCTACACTCACCACTGGGATGAAATTGAATATTTCAAACTTGCCATACCTCATGCAGAAAAGGATGAAAAAGTTGCAGAGGTAAAAGAAGGCTGCAACGGCTGCCATGCTCCAACGGCATATATAGCTGGTGATGTACCTCCACCACGTCCAGAAATGAATTCAAGAGCAAACGAAGCTGTTTCCTGCGACGTGTGCCACAGTATAACTGGTTTTACCGGTGACACTCCATATAATTTTAATTACATAATGGACCCGGGAGATAGGAAATATACAACAAGAAAAGGTGATGTAAATTCACCAGTACATGAAATAGTTGTGTCAGACTTTCATAGAACCGCCGAGCTTTGCGGAATATGTCACAATGAAAAAAGTCCATTCGATATATGGGTAAAATCAACTCACCTGGAATGGAAAGAAGGTCCCTACGCTAAAGAAGGAGTTCAGTGCCAGGATTGTCATATGACAACCGCTCCGGGAAGAACAGCCAAAATGGGAGCACAATATTCCGATACAAAACTTCATCTCTTTCATGGTGCCCACGATCCGGGTAAAGTCAGAGGTACTGTCGAATTAAGAGTCACTCCAGACCTAAAACAAGCAGAACCGGGAGAAGTTGTTGTTGTTCAAGTTGCGCTGTTTAACCAAAAGACTGGACATAAATTTCCCACAGGTTCAGTTGAAGATCGAATAGTTTGGCTGCATGTTGAAGCAGTTGATTCGAAAGGAAATGTTTACCATCTGCCGGTCGATAAGAAAGGTTTTGAAGGAGAAGAGTACACAATCGGTGCCGATGTTCTCGCATATCAGGATATGGGAATAGCTCTTGAGATTGAAAATTTCGAGGGCGTTCAGCGAGACGGAATTCCTACCGGTGACAGAATTTTTAGAATGCCTTACTTTGATCCTCAAGGCAGAATGACAATTCAACAGTGGAATACCGCTTCTCTTGGTGTTGATTATCGTATCGGACCGAGAGAAACAAAGATTGAAACATTCACCTTCAATTTACCTATTGATCTTCCGCCCGGTGAACTAAAAATTAATGCAGTTCTTAATTACCAAAAACTGGTTAAGCCGGTATCGGATTTTTTAGGTGTACCGGAGGAAGAAGCTGAAATAATTGTTGTAAACACTCATACATCATCTGTTGAAATACTTGATTAGGAGGAATAATGAAAATTTTTATCAATCTTTTAACTGCTGCAGTATTAATCTTTGCCGGTTATTTTGAAAGTTATGCAATTCCTGCATTTGCCCGTAAATATAATTTAAGCTGCAACACTTGCCATGCTCCCGCTCCGCGTCTTAAAGATTACGGTGAAGAATTTGCCGGGAACGGATTCGTACTTAAAGATCAGGACGCACCAAGATACTATCAACCTACAGGTGACGACGAGCTTTCACTAATACGCGATTTCCCTCTGGCCGTTCGTCTTGACGGCTATGCAACATATAACACTTATGATTCAAAGAAAGCCGATTTTGGATTTCCTTATAATCTTAAAATATTATCCGGTGGTGCGCTTGCAGAAAATATCTCATATTATTTTTATTTCTTTTTAAGCGAAAGAGGTGAAGTTGCCGGTATTGAAGATGCTTACTTAATGTTTGGCGATTTGTTTGGATCAAATATTTCGGTTGCATTAGGTCAGTTCCAAGTATCAGATCCTCTGTTCAAAAGAGAACTGCGCCTGACATATGACGACTACGAAATTTATAAAGTTAAACCGGGTAATTCAAACGTTAACCTCGCTTACGATCGTGGAATTATGATATCTACGGGTTTCGAAACCGGCACAGACATAGTTCTTGAAGTAGTAAACGGTAACGGAATTGGTCAAGCGGATGAATTCAAAAATTTCGATATCGACAAACCTAAAAATTTCATGGGAAGAATTTCACAAAGCATCGGTGAGGTTTTTAGATTCGGAGGCTTTGCTTATTTAGGTAACGAAGAATTTGAACATTCAGTTGGAAATTTACCTTATGAAAATAAACTTACTATGTTCGGAGGTGATCTCACACTAAATTATGAAGATTATCTCCAACTTAATCTTCAATATGTCTCAAGGAAGGATGAGCAAAAACTTGATGGAATTCAGACCGATTATAAAACAGACGGCGGGTTTGCAGAACTTGTAATTATGCCTGACGGAGCTGACAGCAAATGGTACGGAACGCTTTTATATAATCAGTTTAAGATTGATGTAGGAGATTTTAAATATCAATCTGCTTCGGCTCATGTGGGATATTTGCTGAGGAGAAATATCAGATTAGTTGGCGAATTTACTCACTTTCTTGAAAACGAGTACTCAATGTTCAGTTTGGGATTTGTTGCAGCTTTTTAAGTTAGGATCTTCGATTAAATAGAAAACATTAAAAACGTCACTAAATTTCTGTGACGTTTTTTATTAAATCTGCATTTAGAAAAATTGCCGTACTGCAAAAATCCATATGTTAAATTTGTGTAACCAAACATGACTATATAATATTCTTTTCAGTTTTAATGATACCTTTGGTTTACTTTTTCTTAATTTCTTCTTAGACTTGGATGTCCAAATAAATAAATTAATATAAATTCACCAAATTCAAATAGGAGATTTACTGTGATTATAGCAGTTCCTAAAGAAATTCTTGCAGGTGAAAATCGAGTAGCCATAACCCCCGATGTAGCATCAAAGTTAATTAAAAAAGGATTTGAAATTCATGTTCAAAAAGGAGCCGGAGAAAAAGCCGGTTATCTTGATGAAAGCTACACGGCAGCGGGCGCAAAGGTAATAGATAACCTCGAAACTCTATATTCATCTGCTGATATCGTTCTCAAAGTTCAGCGTCCGGTAGAACATCCTGAGCTTAACAAACATGAAGTTGATCTGATCAAAGAAGGTTCGTTACTTATCACATTTATGTACAGTCTTCACTATCCTGAAGTTGCAAAACGATGTGCTGAGAAGGGAATCAATGTTATTGCGATGGAGGCGATACCGAGAACCACATTAGCACAAAAGATGGATGCACTAAGCAGCCAAGCTAACATAGCAGGCTACAAAAGTGTAATCCTTGCAGCAAATCATTTGCCTAAGATTTTCCCTCTAATGATGACTGCCGCAGGAACCATTTCACCCTCTAAAGTTGTGATTATGGGAGCGGGAGTAGCGGGACTTCAAGCGCTCGGAACAGCAAAACGACTCGGTGCCGTTGTTGAGGTTTCCGACATTCGCCCAGCAGTTAAGGAAGAAGTTGAAAGTCTCGGTGGAAAATTTATTGAAGTCGAAACCGATGAAAACATGCAGGACGAAGGCGGCTATGCAAAAGAAGCCTCGGAAGAATTCTTGAAAAAACAGAAAGAGTTGATCTTCAAACACATTACCGAAGCTGATATAGTGATAACAACCGCTTTGGTTCCGGGAAGAAAAGCCCCTGTGCTTGTTACCGAAGAAATGGTAAAAAAGATGCGTCCTGGATCGGTAGTACTTGATATGGCTGTTGAGTTCGGCGGTAACTGCGAGGTTAGCGAAAACGGTAAAACAGTTGTGAAACATGGAGTAACAATCATCGGCGAACCGAATCTTCCAAGCCTTGTTGCAAAAAATTCAAGCGACGTTTACGCGAAAAACCAAATGGCGCTGCTTGATCACATCAGCAAAGAAGGCAAAGTTGAACTCAATTTTGAGGACGAAATAGTAAAAGGTTCTGTTATCTGTTACGATAAACAAGTTGTGCACGAAAGAACAAAAGCACTTCTTAATTAATTAGCCGTATTAATCACAAAGTACAAGGTAGAGTTAATGGAAAATTTAGATCTTTTAATGCAGATATATGTATTCGTTCTGGCAATATTTGTCGGTTTCGAATTGATTACGAAGGTACCTCCTACCCTGCACACGCCGCTTATGTCAGGCTCAAATGCAATATCCGGAATCACGATTGTCGGTGCATTGATTAGTGCGGGATTGGAAGAATTTAGTGTAAGTACAATATTAGGATTGGCTGCATTGATATTTGCAACAATCAACGTTGTCGGCGGATATTTAGTAACCGACAGAATGCTAAAAATGTTCAAAAAGAAATGAGAGATGAAAAATGCAAATAGTATCTTATTTAGTTTATCTTATTGCTTCGATCCTATTTATTTTCGGTATTAAAAAATTAGGATCGCCAAAAACTGCAAGACAAGGAAATTTTCTATCTTCTTTGGGAATGTTTTTAGCCGTTGTTGTTACACTGCTTGACCAAAGAGTGATTTCATATGAATACATAATTCTCGGTATTGTAGTTGGATCGGCTATAGGAAGCATACTTGCTCTTAAAGTTCCTATGACCGGAATGCCTCAAATGGTTGGTTTGTTAAACGGTTTTGGAGGAGGCGCTTCAGCCTTAGTTGCTTTTGCGGAATATTTCAAAGAAGCCGATCTTGGAATTACGTTTGAGATTTCTACATTAATAACAATAGTTTTATCTATCCTTATCGGCTCGGTAACATTCACCGGATCACTTATCGCTTTCGGAAAACTTCAAGAATTAATTACCGGAAAAGTTATTAAGTATCCTCTCCAAAATCCGATCAACATTATTCTTATCCTAGCTGTAATTGTTGCCGGTGTTTTTGTTGTACTAGATCCCACAAGGATAGATTTACTTTATGGAATTGCCGGTGTGTCATTGCTACTTGGAGTTCTTCTTGTTCTCCCTATCGGCGGAGCGGATATGCCCGTTGCAGTATCGTTACTCAACTCCTATTCAGGTTTGGCTGCTTCGATGACAGGGTTTGTTTTAAGCAACAATATGCTGATAATTGCCGGAGCTTTAGTAGGTGCTTCCGGTATTATCTTAACATTGATAATGTGCAGAGGTATGAACCGCTCATTGATGAACGTTGTTCTCGGAGGATGGGAATCTGCCGGCGGTGACGGAGGCGGAACTTCTGCCGGACCTCAGGGCGATGCAAAATCAGTTGACGCAGAAGAACTTGCAATGATTCTTGATTCAGTTCAATCTGTTGTAATTGTTCCCGGTTACGGTATGGCTGTTGCACAGGCTCAACATGCAGTAAGAGATTTAACAAATATTCTCGAAAAGAAAGGCATCAACGTTAGATTTGCAATTCACCCGGTTGCAGGAAGAATGCCTGGGCATATGAACGTTCTTCTTGCTGAAGCTCAAGTATCCTACGATAAACTCTTTGCGCTTGAAGATATTAATGACGACTTCCCTAACGTTGATGTGGCAATAATTGTCGGTGCAAATGATGTTGTGAACCCTGCAGCAAGACACGACAAAAATTCACCAATCTTCGGAATGCCGATTTTAAATGTTGATTATGCTAAAACAGTTGTAGTAAATAAACGATCGTTGAATGTCGGTTACGCAGGAATACAGAACGAATTATTCTTCTATCCTAACACATTGATGTTCTTCGGCAGTGCAAAAGAAGCAATTACAAAACTCAATAACGAATTGAAAGAACTGTAATTTTTGATGTATAAATTCTTGAATAATAAATCCCGTCTTATGACGGGATTTTTTGTTTTTACATTAACATAAATTTCACTTCATCAAAATCATTTTTCTGCTTTCGGTAAAAGCTTGTCCTGAGGCAGCTGAAGGATCACTGACCGTATATTATCGTAGATGATAATAATATTTTAATTGAAATGATTACTACTATTTTTCAAAATATTTTTCTAAACATTTTTCTAAACATTTTGCTAATTCCTTATCTTCTTAATAAAATTATTTTTGCTCTGTTTCCTTCAAACCCGACAGCTGCGATTGTATTACTTTTTTGCTCAACTGCCGTCCAATTCAATCCACTTAACGGGTTGTATTCCATCCCAAGTTGCTGCCAAGTGCTGCCATTGAAATGCTGCAACGTGTTTCTTTGACCACACATTACCCAATCATTTGATCCATTTCCTCTAATCCCAGAAATAAATCCTCTAAACTCCGCATTTGTGTTGCCTCCAATGTGATTCCCAGAGAGTGATTTTATGTAGTTCCAATGATTATTTTTATATTCATAAATTATATGTCCACCAGTATAAATTACGTTTCTCTCATCAATCCAAATTGCAGCTGTAGACCCAAATAATTTTTCAAACAATTGAGCTTCATCAATATTATCTCCCTCAATCATTACTTCCCAATTATTAT
>JAGFIY010000027.1 GCA_024103215.1 Melioribacteraceae bacterium
AAAACACTGCTGAGAAAATTACACTTATAATTATAATACAAGAGGGTTATAAGTCGGCTGAATGGGCAAAGAAAAAAATCTTTTTATAATTTTATAACTAAATAAACTCAAACAATCTAAGGAGTCGTTGTTATGCGTGAACTTCTACAACTAAATTATAAGCGAGTACTGTTACCGCTTGTAATTGGTCTTTTCGTTTTTGTCAATCTTACGACTGCTCAAACGAATGAATCCGTTTTAATCAAATATCAAAACGGAGAAAAATTAACTCAACAAGAAAAAATTATTGTTGATAATATGCTTTCGGTTGACAGACCGGTTAATCCATATGCCTCTGGCACTATCAACAAAACCAAAGCTTCTACCTTACTTGCAGAAGATTTTGAGGGCGGAGTTCCACCGGCTGGCTGGGCTTCGATCGATAACGAAGGCGAAGGTGTAATTTGGGAAACTAACGTTTTCTGGGGAGCAACAAACATTACCGGAACCGGTCTTGCTGCTCATGTTGACAGTGATGCATTTGGTTCTGGTGAATTTGATGCTGAATTGCGAACTCCGGATTTAAATATTGCGGGTATGACTGCCGTTAACATCACCTATGCGGTTAGCTATGAAAATTTCGCAAATTATGATTTTCTCGATCTTGATGTCTCCACTGATGGCGGAACAACATGGACTAACGTTCTAAGTTGGAACGAAGATCACGTTGCAACCGAATTTCTTGATATCGATCTCTCTCCATTTGTTGTCGGCGAAGCTACAATGATGGTTAGATGGCGTTACTATGATCCGAACGCTGGTGATTGGGACTGGTATGCACAGATTGACGACGTTGAAATTTTAGGCGAAGGTGCTGCAACTCCTGCCGAAGTTACTTTCCAGGTTAACCTAGGTGTTCTTGAAGATCACGGAGATTTTAATCCTGCTACTCAAGACGTTTATGTTAGAGGTAATTTTAACGGTTGGGATTTATCTGCTCAGATGACCCCTGTAGTTAAAGCTACAGAAACCTGGTACGAATATACATTAACCGGTGTTTTCACTGGCGACCAATTGGAATTCAAATATTTCTTTGATAACCCTGATACCTGGGAATCAAGACCTAACAGAACTTATACAATAGGCGGCGCTACCGAAAGTATTGACGGTCAAATCACTACTGCTGCAACCTATGTTGCTGATGCTACAGCCGATTATGAGTTTACACTTGACGTCACTTCACCTGACCTGGAATATGTTGATTTAGTTGAAATGACTTTCCCTGCAGGATTCACAATTAACGGCGGATCGGCATTAATCGATGATGCACCGATTAATCCAATTGTCGGGCAGACAATTTCTTGGGGTGATGATAATAACTCATTCGGTGATATCCTCGCTCCCGGCGTTTATAATTTTATTGTTAACCTGACTGTTGACCCTGGCGTTACAGGCGATCAAGATGTTGATTATCACATTTCAGGTGACGAGTGGGGTGCAGGAAATCACGAAGTTTATGGTACAGTTACTCTTTCCGAAACTCCAGCTGTATTTTTGGTAACTCTTCAACATAACTTCGATGATATCGACGGTTTCGTTAATTATACATTTAATGTTGATATGATTTATCAACACGAATACGGTTTTGATCCCGGTGTTGATCCGTTGTACGTAAGAGGAAGCTTCAACGGATGGGGAACAGGAAACGAAATGAATCCTGCAAAATCAATTCCTTATACCGAAACAGTTGAAATTCCTGTTACTAAAGGTGTTCCTTTTGAATATAAATATATGTACTTCGACGTTGAAGACGGTAATGCCGAAGTTTGGGAAGTGCTTGATGAGGACGATCCTTTCTTGAATAGATCACATACTCCGTCTCAGGACGATATTGATGCTGGAACAGTAGTATTTGATCTAACAACTTGGGAAGATTTCATAGCTCCTGTATTCTACACAGAATCAACCGGTTGGGAAGATTTCCTCAACAGCGGTGAAATTGCTGAACACACAATGATAATTGAAAACCAAGGCGAAGGCGATCTTGAAATAGCAATTGTAATCGAAGACTTGGATAATCCAAAACATTTGGGAATTAGAATTCCTCGTTCGGACGGCAACTTTGAAAAAGGCGAACACCCTGTTTCAGCCGGTCCGGCTCCAAAAGGCACTGCTCAAAAATCTAAGAGTGAACTTGCTTTAACAGCAGGCACATTCGGTTACGGAATTGATTCAGGTTTTGACACATTTGTTGAATTCGATCTTGCAACTCCGGGAACAACAACAAACTTGGGTGGAAATCCAAATACAAGTTTCCCTGGTGCAACAACTTTCTCGGCAGATGATCAAAGCTTTGTTTATTCAATGGGCTCCGATGGTGATCTGTTCGCAATTGATATTGCAACCGGTGCTGCTACAAATGTTGGAACAATTGCTCCTCCCGCACCGGAGACCTGGAGCGGAATGGCTGTTGATCCTACTGACGGAAGCATCTATGCTGTTTCAACAGATATTAGCGGTAGTTCTTTATCTTTACTAGATATTGATGGACTTTCCTCAACACTTATAGGCGATATGGGTATCCCCGGCGCAATTGCACTGGCAATTGACGGTTCCGGTACATTCTATACTTACGACATCGTAAACGATGAATTTGCTATGGTAGATAAAAATACTGGCGCAGGAACAATTATCGGTCCTATCGGTTTTGATGCTAACTTTGGACAAGGTATGTGCTGGGATCCGAATTCAGATCAAATTTATATGTCTGCATTTAATAACACATCATTCCAAGCTGAATTAAGATTAGTTGACCCGACTACAGGTAATTCAATTTTAGTTGATCCTATAGGTACACCGGGAACTTCTCAACTTGGCGGTTTGGCAATTCTTGGTGATCTAAGTACTTTCTGGGCTACAGTTTCACCAAAGAATATTACAATCCCTGCATTCAGCACCCAGGAATTTACGGTTAAAGCAAACAGCAACGGTTTGGATCTTGGTACTTACAATGCAAACATCCATATTGCAAACAACGATCCTTACAACCAGTTGACAACACTACCGATAACAATGCACATCGGGGCTAACTTAACCGGAAGCGTTGTTTACTTAAACGGCGAACCTGTACCAGGTGTGAATGTATATTTCACCGAAAATGTTAAAGATCCGGCTTACACTGCTGTTACAGATGAAGACGGTATCTACAACGTTCCGTTTATGTTCCCTGGTAGTTATACAATCTCTATTGATGGTGATTACGGAGATGACGATGTAATTAATACTAGAGACATTCTTGAAGCTCAAAAGATGGCTAACAAAGTTATCCCTCAGCCTGAATTAGGTACAATGCACTTTATGGCTGTTGATGTCAGCGGAAACGGAGCAATCAGATACGAAGATCCTCTCTTGATGTTCGATTATCTCTTCGGTCTTATCGACGGTTTCGAAGCTTACGATGAATGGATTGTAAGCGAAGAATTCCTCGATGTTATGATTGGCGCACAAGATTTCTATCCTGTTATTGATCCTATTGAAGTCGTAATTCCTGGTGATGTTAACCTATCATACGGTCTCGATTGGCCATACGGCGGCGGTGTTGTTATCAATCCTATCGACGATAGACCTCAGCCGTTGACAGACGAAATCGAAGTGCCGGTTTATGCTGCTTCGGATGTCGATCTTAGTTCATTGGTATTGAACTTTGATTATCCAAATGAATCTTATGAATTCGTTTCGTTGAACACTACATTGAACAATGTTAGATACGACGCGAAAGAAAATAGAGTAATGGTTGCCGGATTTATGCTCGACAAACCGGTTGAAGTAAAAGCCGGTGATGAAATTCTTACTCTAAAATTCAAGAAAACAAATGATAAGAAAGTTGATTTCTTTGCCCTTCACCTCGAAAAAGGTGCCGGAATTATAGTTGATAAAAACGGTAAAGAGAACAACACAAACTTAACAACTATTCAGTTCGGTGAAGCATTACCGACATCTTACAAACTCGCACAGAACTATCCTAACCCGTTCAACCCTGCAACTAAGATTGAATTCAGCTTGCCTGAAGCAACAGTTGTTTCGTTGAAGGTTTATGATATTCTCGGCAGCGAAGTTGCTACACTAATTAACGAGAAGATGGAAGCAGGTAATTATACATTCAACTTTGATGCAAGCAAACTTCCTAGTGGCGCTTACATCTACAGAATAATTACCGACAAATTCCAGGCAACTAAGAAGATGATGCTTCTCAAGTAATTGAGTTGTTATAAAACTTCAAAGCCCCGCAACAGCGGGGCTTTTTTTTTGCTCTTTCTGTGAAAGCACCTGGAGGTTTAGCTTGAATTTCTTATTACGGCAATCCGGAATCTTTACTAATTATTTGATTGATCAACTTATATGGTATGTCTAAAATAAATCCTAAATGCGGTGTTTGAATCACTGTAGTTCTCATAGTTTTTATAATCGCCGTATCTTTCATATAAAAGGAACTCTATTCCAATAATCAGATTATTAAGAATATTATAATTTATTCCGCTGTTAAGCAGACCGATAAACTCATTACCTTCGGCACCGGCTAGCGTGTGAATCCAGTATCTTTTAAAATTAGTATACACTTCGCCGAATTCGCTAAAAATAAATTTTGCACCGATACTTCCACTTGCACCGGGACCCAAGTTATAATCTTTTCCTTCCTCAACTGCATATTTCGAATTTGTTCCTCCCATCAAAATTGCAGCTAGGCTCATGCTCGATTCTATGGTCACTGACTTTGAAGCGCGATAAACGTTAACAACCTGTCCGCTGAAACTAGCTGCCGAAAGTTTATAAATCATATTTGATAGTATATCGATTTCCTTATAGATCCCGATTATGCTGTTCGAATTTTCAAAAAATTTAATCTTCCCGTCCCACAGGACTCCGCTTGCAAATATGCCTAATATATCGTCTCCTTCTGCAAAATTTATTTCTGTTCTAAGAGAAAAATAATCAAAAGGATCTTTGTTAGATGAAGGAGAAAACTTATTTCCATAAACAAGATCAGCACGGAGGGATAAATATGATTTTGAATTATCGAACTTACTGTCAAAAAACAAGTTATGCACTCCGGTTGATAAAACTAGTTTGTAATCGTTTTTGGTTATACTTTCACCTGTTTTCCACATGGTTCCATTGATAAGCCTATTAAACCCTTGCATCGGATTAATAAGAGTTGAAGTAAACTCACGTAAAAATCTTTCAAGTCCGAACGTACTTTCATCAATTATTAAGTTGGAAACCCGGTATGAGATTTCTCCCAATGTAATTCCGCTTACCGACGTATTGATTAAATCATTGTAAGAAGGAGGTTCATTTTCCATGAAAAATTCCCACATTAAACTCCCGCCGATAGTATAAGGCGCCGCTTCCCAAAATTCCAATCCATTGGACCGAGCAGAATTATAATAATTTGCACCGTGATATGGATGAAAGAACTGATTCATCATATAATTGTCCTCATCCCAAACAAAACCGGTTCTAAAATTGTTCTCAATTGTTCTCCAGCTTATTCTTGCAAATTCCTCATTTCGCACATAAGCATTAAGACCGCCGACAAAAAAATTTAATCCTATAATTTCGATTGCTGGAATTAAATAATTTTTATCAGGTACCTTTACTGATTTATTTTTTGGAATACATCCGTTATCTGATAAACCGGAAGGCAAAGCATGATAATTACTTTGCCCTATACTGGCTTCAATAAGGGAAAATATAAATAGCAACAAGAGGTGTTGGATTCTAATATAAAGTATTAATTTTTTCATTTAGATTTATTCGAAAATCAGAAACTGTATTTAATCTTCGTATAAATCATATCGTTTTTATCGTACATACCAAATTGTCCTTCGTCACCAACAAAAAGATTAGCGCCAAACATAATTTCAAAACCGTCAACAAAATCATAAGTTACTTTGGGACGAATAAGAGCATCTCCCTCATTCAAACCGATGTATGAAAACAGCTCAACATTCAGAGTTTCTCTTAAGAAATCCATTGTTGCTAAAAACGTTACAGTATTTTCAAATTCATCATTTACCAAATAATCATCATAATCCATAATTGCTTGCTGAATGAATTGACTGCTTAATTTCAAATCACCGATTGTGTAGTCAATTCCGAGTAAATAATGGAGATAATCTTTTTCAACAATACCCTCACTTAACATCGGATTCAATGATTGAAAATTTTTTCCGGTATAGTATGCGCCTTCTCCTCTTAAAACTATTGGTCCGAGAGTTGTGCTGAAGCTTCCGCCGAAAGTGGTTAAACGATGATGTTCCGGGTTAAGCACAACGGAATCAACAACGCCGGTACTCAGATTAACTATCTTTTGCGAATGAAATGTCGGGTCATCGTCCCAGGAATACGCCGCCATCAATTCAAAATCGATTAGTGAAGAAAGCAATGAATACTTAGCAAAAATTTCACTGTTGCTTAACTTATCTTCCACTTCGGTATTTGCATAATCGACACTATACGGCAAGGGATAATTTGGCTGCAGACTCCAAATGGAATTTTGATCCGGCATCTGTGTAGGGGTA
>JAGFIY010000031.1 GCA_024103215.1 Melioribacteraceae bacterium
GGTGCTTGGGATAATGCGAAGAAATATGTTGAAGAAGGAAATCTCGGAGGCAAAGGTTCTTCAAGTCATAAAGCAACTGTAATAGGTGATACTGTCGGTGATCCATTTAAAGATACTTCCGGACCGAGCTTAAACATTTTAATAAAATTAATGAGTATGGTTGCCATTGTAATGTCCGGATTCACTGTTGCGTTTTCAATTTTGTAAAGATCATTGAGGTCGTTTGTGGAAAGTAAAAAATATTTATTCAACGAAGAGATCCCTTTAGAAAATATTGAGAAGGGAATAAAAAGGAAGATGCTCGGTTACAATAATGATTTGATGATGGTAAAAATTTATTTCGAAAAAGGAACCGTTGGTGCAAGACATATTCATCCCCACACTCAAACTTCATATGTAGAAAAAGGAAAGTTTGAAGTGAGTATTGGTGATGAAACAAAAGTATTATATGAAGGTGACGGTTTTTTCGTTCCGCCTAACGTTGAACACAGAGTTAAAGCATTAAAGCCGGGTATTCTTTTGGATGTGTTTAATCCTTGTCGTGAAGAATTTTTAAACCACAGTGCATTATAAAATTTCTTGACAGGGAAAATCTTATTTTGTATAATTGTCTATACAATAGGAAATCTTTGGAAGAAAAATGATAATTGATAGAAATAGCCCCGTTCCCCAATATTTTCAACTTCAAAGATGGCTGGTAGAACAGATTGAACAGGGCGTGTTCAAGCCCGGTGATAAAATTCCCACCGAAGCAGAATTAGTACAAATGGCAGGATTGGCGAGAGCTACAATCCGGCAGGCAATTCAAAACCTTGTAAATATGGGATACCTTGTTCGTAAAAGAAAACTTGGAACGTTTGTAATGAGTAGGGTTGTTGATAACGGGAATAGAAAGATAATCGGATTGTTAGTTCCCGATATACGCGTGGGTTATGCCCCTGAACTTGCAAGGGGAGCCGAAGATGAAGCAGCCAAGAACAAACAAAGTTTAATTCTATGCAATACTGATGATTTATTCATCAAAGCAGAATATCATTCTGAAAGGCTAATCGAAAATTCTGCAGCCGGAGTGATTTTTGTTCCAACTGCAGCTTCTGATGAAAAAAACAAAATAATAGTTGAAAAGTTTACAAGCAGAAATATACCCGTTGTTTTAGCCGATAGAATTATACCCGGTTTAAGTATTGACCACGTTACAACCGATAACTTTGACGGTGCTTACAAGATTACTGAGTACTTAATCAAAAAAGGTCATAAAAAAATTGCTATAACCTTAAGTACATTGTTTAGTTCTGAACGTGAACGTTTGGAAGGGTATAAAAAAGCACTTACTGACTATAACTTGGCGATTGATAAATCCATTATACTTACTCACGATGGAAGATATTCCGAGAACCCGTACATAGAATTTGCAAAAAAATTATTCAAGCAAAAAAAGAAATTCACAGCGGTATTTGCCGGTCACGATAGAATTGCATACTTGATTAATTCTGTTGCTTTTGATATGGGAATAAAAGTTCCCGAAGAAATTTCTATCGTTGGTTATGATGATCTTCTTCCACATTGTCAGCATCTGGTTAGTCTTACTACAATGCACCAGCCGATTTATGAGATGGGGGTTGAAAGTATGAAACTCATAAATGAAAGAATAAACGGATTGACAGGTAAAGGGAAGTCTAAAGTTCTCAAATCTTATCTGGTTGAAAGAGATTCTGTGATTAACAGAGATAAATAGAAGCAATACTTCCATTATAGATTACATTTTTTCGCTTTTTAAAATTGTTGAAAAACTTTGAGGGATAAGTACGCACTTTTTTACAGCTAATGAGAATTTATTAATGAGATAGAAAAGTCTTGTGAAGATTATTTCCATTTTAACTGAACCATACTATTTGAGGAAAAATAAATGAAGAAAAAAATTAACGTTGGTTTAATCGGTACGGGTAGATTAGGAAATATGTATGCAGAATTTCTTACTACAAGAGTTACCAAAGCAAACTTAGTTGCAGTTGCAGATATCATCCCCGAAAGAGCAAAAACCTGTGCTGAAAAATTTGATGTTGAAAAAGCTTACTTCAGTCATCAAGAAATAAACGATGCAAAAAATCTGGATGTAGTAATAGTAACAGCTACAACGGGTAATCATAAAGAAATCGTGATTGATGCAGCTCAAAAAAAGAAAACAATTTTCTGTGAAAAACCAATGACTTTAACTCTCGACGATGCACGTGAGATGAAATCGGTTGTAGAAAAAAACGGTGTGTTTTATCAGCAAGGTTATATGAGAAGATTCGACAAAGGATTTGCGGCAGTTAAAAAGAAAATAGATGAAGGAGTTATTGGGCAGCCTGTTGTGTTTCGAGGATCGTCAAGAGATCCGTATTTACCTACACTCGAGTACTTGTATCCTAAAAACAGCGGCGGACAAATTCTCGATATGGCAATTCACGATTTCGATATAGCGCGATGGTATATGGGCGATGTTGATACTGTTTACTCCGTCGGCGGTGTACTCGCTTTCCCAGAAGTTGAACAAACAGGCGATACGGATAATGTGGTTATGGCGGTTAAGTTTGACAGCGGAACCTTAGGAGAAGTGGATATCAGCCGCAACGGCGTTTACGGATATGACATCCGTGCGGAGGTGCTTGGTACAAAAGGTACTTTGAAAGCGGGTTACCTGCGTGATACTCCAATTCTTGTTTTAACTAAAGAAGGTGTAACACACGATGTTGTTCCATATTTCCCCGAAAGATTCTGCGATGCATATGTTGCACAGCTAAATGACTTTTTAAAAAATGTAGAAACAGGTTCTGAACCGATGATTACTATAGATGACGGTATAGCCGGTTTACAGGTAGCCGTTGCCGCTACTGATTCACTTCATAAAGGCACGGTCGTAAAAGTGAAAGATTACTAAATATTTTTTTTATAAAGATTGGAAAGGAGCAGTTATGAAAACAGTTGAATTATATGCCGATTGGGATCCGAAACCGAATTTTGAATTAGGGCATAAAGATATTGAAGGAAAACTTACATACTTGGGAAGTAAAGTATGGCGCAATCCACAGATTAGAACAGTCGAGAAGGAAGTTGGTGAACCCGGACCAACAGAAGTTTTAATTGAAGTTAAAGCCTGCGGTATCTGCGGAAGTGATGTGCATATGTATCAAACCGATAAAGACGGTTATATATATTATCCAGGCTTAACGGCTTTTCCATCAACTTTAGGTCACGAGTTTTCAGGTACAGTTGTAAAAGCCGGTAAGGATGCAATAAACAAAAGAACAAACAAACCATATGAAGTTGGTGAAGCGGTATGTTCCGAAGAAATGGTTTGGTGCGGTAACTGCAGACCTTGCGCAGACGGTTTCC
>JAGFIY010000037.1 GCA_024103215.1 Melioribacteraceae bacterium
GGGTAGAATGTTTCCTGTCCGTCGCCATGGCAAATGTAACATCCGAAATCAACATCCCCGTGTTTACTGAGTTCCCAATCTTTATAAATATCGGGAGTCATTTCAGAGTGACATTCTTGGCAGCTTAGTGTCCAATCAACATCGGGATGTTTATCTCCTTCTTGATATTGCCGAGCATCGAAAAAGCCGAGTGAAACTATTGCTGCAGCAATTATGGTTAGGAGAATCAAATAAAATTTTTTCATTTTTATATCCTTCTTTTGTTAGAATGCAAATGTAATTGTTGTCTTAAGTTCGAAAGCAGGATCATCGTGTTCGTCATTTCCGTTAATTAAGTATTGCGCTCCTGTTCCGGGCATAAAATAGCCCCCCATAAATGAAAGTGTAAGCTTGTCGTAAATTTTATAGTTGGTTTTAAAATCGATTTCCATTCCTATATCATCTGCACTCTTAGTTAAATCGGGACCGGCTGCAGTCCACGCATAAATTGGTTGTGTTGCTTTTAGGTAAGTAAAGGATGTAAAGAAATCCCATTCCGGAGTAATTTTGAATAATACGTTTGCTTGAATAGCTGTTGTGTTTTCAAGCTCTCTGTAAGCACGTACATTGGGCGCTCCCAAACCTTGCGGCGTAATACCTTCTTCATCAGGCATAATAGAATCTTCCCAAACTTCAGTAAGATAGAAGAAACCTGCTGTTCGTAATTTGTTAATGTTTCCCTTGCCGCTTGTAGGATCGTCATCGCCCGAACCCATACCGCCGGCTAATCCAAAAGTAACTGCATCAGAAACAGCATAGTTCATTTTAAGATAAATGTTGTAACCAGTGAGATCACCGTTGTTGATATCATACTTTAACGGATCAACACCGCTTCCGTTGGATGTGTTGAGGAATCCCTTGTGAGTTTTGTTATCGATTTTATCTTTACCCATCAAATAGTTCGCTTCATAAGCGAGCGTTAACTTATCGATCTTTGAAGTACCTGCAACACCAAAAACACCAAGTGAAGTAACCTGTGGAGTAAATCTTGGTCTGTTGTAGTTCAACCCGTCAATATTAAATGCGGTTGAATCGTTATAGCCGGCATCATTATAGTACATACCGTAAATTTCAAGATTTGTTGTGCTTAATTTTGTTTTAAAAGAAGCTAGAAACAAGTTTGCATCCAGAGGGTCATTGTTTCCATACGGAAGTGCTTTCCCGGCATCGTAATCGGAAGTATTCTGCAATCCTTCCGAAATTTTTGCCCAGCCCAACTTAAGATTGTCATCACTGATCTTTACGTCTGCAGAAATTCCGTCGTAGTTGTTATCGATTATAAGTTTGTTGCCAACCGACCAATTGAAACGTCCGACCGAAAAAGCGGTATTGATCGGATGAAAATTGAACCACAGATAAGCGTGATCGACATGAAGGAAATAATGAGTATCTTTATTGTCGAAAAGTCCGCTTGCCCCCCGATAAGTCGGCGGTTCATTATCAACCCCCCACCAGCCCTGTCCGAGGTCCATTCTTGTAACTGCTTTAACATCTGACCCGTAGTTAACGGCGAGATTTAATCGCAGCATTTGAACAATATAATGGTCTTCATAAGGTACGGCACCTAATCTAAAATCATTTTGGAATTGACCCCAAGCAGTATAAACACCATTAAGTTTGAAGTCGACTTTCCTTTCATTTTCTTGTGCAAAAAGACTTAACGTAGCCATAAGAACCATCACCATTAAGTAAGTAATAACTTTTTTCATCTAAATAACTCCTTTTTTATTGAGATATACCTAAGGGCTAGTAAATTGCAACTTTAGTGCCACATACCATTTATATATATGTTTTAATAACAAGCTTTTTTGCTGATTTTACGATGCTTTTAACTTATTTTAAGGACGAATTTGCGTCAGCAGACAAAGAACCGTCAGATATCAGATCAGCTCAAATTTTTTCATTTTATCGCGGAGTGTAGTTCGTTTAAGTGATAGAATTTCGGAAGCTTTTGTTTGATTGTTTTTCGCTTTTTCTAGCGCCCAGAGTATTACTTCTTTTTCTATATCGTCGATTATTTTTTCTAGTTCGACTTTTTCGTTCGAGTTGAATGAAAATTTCGGTTTTTGTTTTTCACCGCATATCAAATCCCGCGGGATCATATCTTTGGTAATTTCACTGCCTTTTGCAAAGGCTGCAATCCTGTAAACAGCGTTTTCCAACTGCCGAATATTACCTGGCCAATCGTAACAGGAAAGAAGGTCAAGCGCTTCTTCGGAAAATTTAAGTTTATCTCTACCGCTCTTCTTCAAGAAGTGAGAAACAAGCAATGGTATGTCTTCTTTTCTCTCCCGCAATGAAGGAATTTTAATCGGAATAACCCGCAAGCGGTAATAAAGGTCTTCTCTGAATTGACCTTTCTGAACTTTTTCCCAGAGGTCTTCTTTTGTCGCACATATTAATCGAACGTTTACTTTAATCGGTTTTGTACCGCCTACTCTCTCAAATTCTCTTTCCTGCAGAACACGCAATAACTTGACTTGAGAATTCATCGGCATATCATCAACGTCATCTAAAAAGAGCGAGCCGCTGTCCGACAATTCGAATCTTCCTTTTTTTTCTTTATAAGCTCCGGTAAAGGCTCCTTTTTCGTGTCCAAATAATTCGCTTTCCAGCAGCGAATCGTTTAATGCGGCACAGCTTAGTTTTATGAATGGTTTATCTTTACGTGGACTGTTGTAATGAATTGCATTAGCAACAACTTCTTTTCCGGTTCCGCTTTCACCTTCAATTAATATCGACATTTCATTATCACTAACCAATTCAATCTGCTCAAACATTTCATTCATCACTTTTGATTTTCCTATCAAGTTGTGGAACGAATATCTTTCTTCCAATTTCTTTTTGAGTGAAAGATTTTCATCAAGCAGATTTTTTAATTGTTCGTATCTTTTTACAATCAGTAAAAGTTCTTCGGACGAAAACGGCTTCGTTATATAATCAAAAGCTCCTTTTTTCATCGCTTCGACGGCTGATTCAATCGTGCCGAAAGCGGTTATCATTATCACCGCAGTATTGTTTTTTTGAGATTTAACTTTTTCAAGAACTTCAAATCCGTCAACTTCGGGCATGCGTATGTCGGTGATTACTATATCGATGTGATTTTCTTCTATATAACTTAAGGCAAGAATCGATGATGAAAAAGACTCAACATTATAGCCTTCGTTGCGAAGTGCGTCGGTCATAGTAATTCGTTTCGTCTTTTCATCATCTATAACGACTAAATTCATCATTTCCGTTAGCCTTCAACCAATTCCCGATTGGATTTAATTTTATCTTCAACATAAACCGGGAAAGAAATTTTAAACTTTGTTCCTTGATTAACTTTGCTTTCAACCGAAATTTCCCCACCATGTTCTTTAATTACGTTGTAGCTCAAATACAATCCCAACCCGGTTCCGTTGTCTTTTTGTTTTGTGGTAAAGAACGGATCGAATATTTTACTTAGATTTTCTTCCGAAATTCCCTGACCGTTATCGCTCAAACTAATTTCGATTTGATCATCTATTCGTTCGGTGGAAATGGTGATATTACCTTCATTTTCAACGGCGTCGTAAGAGTTCATTATTAAGTTCACGAATACCTGTCCGAGATAATGGGGTTCGCCGTAAATGTAGATTGGTTCATCGTTAAGATTAAGCCGCATATCTATTTTCTTTTTCTTTATTCGAAATTTTGTAAGCTCAAGAGAATTGTAAATCAATTCGTTTAAGTCAACTATAATTTTTTCTTTTGAATGCGGGCGCGCATAGTCAAGCAAACGTTTTACAACAATTTCTATTTTAAATAATCCTTCAAGCGCAAGAGGTAGATAGTCTTCCATCAACTTATGGTTACCGGAATTACTCATGACCGCACGTATGCAGTTTTGAATTCCGTCCAACGGGTTGTTTATTTCGTGAGCAACGCCTGATACGAACTGACCGATTGCCGCCATTTTTTCGGACTGCATCAATTGATCGTTTGCTATTTTTAGTTTTTCGTAAGCTTCGGTAATTTCTTTTGTTCTTTCCTCAACTTTATGCTCAAGTTCCTCGTTAGCTTTCTTGAGTTCTCTTTCCAATCTTATTTTTTCCGTAACATCCTGACTGACGAGAACCACACCTTTAAATCCCTCACTGCTATCTTTAACGACGCTGTACGAATTGTCAAAGTATTTACCTTTTGATCTTATCATTTTATGGCGCGAGGCATAATCACCTATTTTGAACGAGTTCATATCCTCAACAACTTTTTTTCTAACGCCGGCAGAATGACACTCCAACACAGATTTCCCGATTCTATCTGTTGCTTTTATAAATCTAATCTCTTCACCGGCTTTGTTTACAAAAGCGAAGCGATTTTCTTTATCGACATAAATTATACCGACATCCAAGCTGTCAAGGATTTCTATTAAGTCCTCTTTAGTTAACAAATTTGAATCGGGCATCCTATCTCCTTTTAATACCTAAATATCTTTTTATCAATATTGAAAATTAACAAAAATAATACCAGGAAAAAATCAGTAGGGTTTAAAATTTAATCGGAAAAAACATTCTGTTATTCTAATATATGAGAACAAAGGCAATCAGAAACTATTAACGAGAAATTGAACTACTCAAAATAGTCTACTGCGCTTTTTTCAATTTTGCTGGACAATTTAAAAAATATTATTCCCGCTGCCGCTCCAAATAATAGATTAACAATTAAGAAAAAAAACAATATTACTTCGATTGAAAAATCTATACCCCACGAACCGTAAACTAGGTTTCGATAGACAGAGTAAATATTTCTTCCGAAATAATAATCGTGCATTATGATGCAGTGGGCATAAGTGTATAGCATCAAGCAGATGCTTGTAATTGTAGAAGCTTTCTTAAAATCCGAAATAGCGGACAGTAAAATTTCCGCTAACACAACCAGCAGAAGCACTGCAAGCAGAGCAGAGTGAAATATTGATTGATAATAAACAGCTTTTAAAATGATGACGATTAATCCCAGCAATAATATTGAACCGGGAAACCCGGCAAGTTTTTTTGTGGTGATAATGAAGAAAATTGTAATAACCGTTAAAATTATCCCTCGTATCGGGAGAGCAACGGACTGAACCAGATTCCCGACAAGAATTTCTGCTGCACCCCAAAGTATTCCTAATGTAATGACTGATATAATTTTCTGATTTAGATTCATTGTTTCACCTTTAATTAAAGGGCTTCCCCCTCAGCCAGGAAGCCCTTATGCCCCTTGTCGAACCCATTATCATTGGGAGGATAATAGGATTATTTTCAATATTCCCAGAATTTTTTTCCTTTCAATTTAAGATCTACTGCCTCTTTGTTGAATGCTTCGGTATCCTTTGCATTTCTGTCTTTATAAATGTTATAGAGACTGTCGTTATCTGCTGTATATTTTGTGCCGAGATAATGATCTTTATTCTCGTATCTATCCAGCCACAGCCGCCACTGTTCATCTGTCAGCACTCCGTTTTGATAAGCTTGTTCTACATTTGTGTAGACTCTTTCCCAGTAATCAGGATAATTGTTGTAAACGAACGGTGTTGTGTTTGTGTGAGAACTAATTCCCCAAGCATTACCGGGAATATCATAAAGAGCGAACGGAATAAATTTCCCGGGATCGTTTGAGTCAACCCACCGCTTTGCTTCAGGATCACCTTGTTCTGCTGCCCATGTAATCATTTCGCCCATATTGTGCTGCAGTTCCCATATACCATGCCATTGAGTATAGTCGGCTCCCATCATTTCTGCCCCGTGTCTGAACCTTCTTCCTTCGTGGTGCCATGAATGATACATTTCGATTTCGGGATTTTCATCCCATCCGTTAAGCACAGGATCGGAATAAAATTTCCCTTCGAGTTCTAGTCTATCTATTACGCCTGAGCCTGTCAATTTTTTGGTCCAATAAACAAACTCCCTTCTAATTTCGTTGTATTGCAGGTTAACCAAATCAGCCGTCAAGAAATAGACGTTAACAAAATCCGGTGAATGACAACTTTTACAAACAGATTCCATTCTTCCTCGCTTCATTTTCCAGTCACCCAATTTTTCTTCTGCCCAAACAGTTCTAAAACTCCAGGGTGCTTGGGATTCCCAAGCCAAGCGGGCGCTGACGTTATGGGTCATCGGCTGTTTTCCGTCCGAATCCATATGGCACGTAGTACAGACGGGTATATCGATAGGTATTTGATCGTGATTATCCGATTTATAAGTTAAATCCAAATTCTTTTCGGTTGCTCTAAAAATGTTGCCGTGTTTGGATTCAAGATAAATTTCGATATGCGGGTGATCGGGGCCAACATGGCATTCACCGCAGGTTTCCGGCTGCCGTGCAACTGCTTTGCTGAATGTATGTTTTGCATGACAAGCGTCGCACTCACCAACGCTGCCGTCGGGCCAAGTGTTGCCAATATTATGGCATTGTTCGCATCCGTTTCGTGTAGCAATAGGAAATTCAAAAACTGCTCTATCACCATTTGAAAGAAGCCAGAATTGATGCGCGTGTTTGCTGTCGGCATATTCTACAACTTCCTTTTCGTGGCATTCTGCACAGTCTTTTGGTGTTGGATGTTTTGCAACGCGGATGTCGCTTTCGGGACAAAAGAATTCATCAAAATCCCCCTCCTCGGCAGTGTGACAATCGATGCACGAAATGTTCTGCTCGGCATGCATGCTTTGTTCCCAATGCTCAATTGCTTTTACTGCAATGCCTTTGCTGTTATGACAATCAACACACCGCTTATTCAATCCACTTATTTCAATTATCGGCTGGGGATCTACCGAATGTTTCATTTCCACACCTGAAATAATTATCAAAATTACCACAAGCAGGATGCTGAAAATCCCCACTAACATTTTCTGCGTTTTTAAAGAATCTTGTTCAGCCATAGAAAAGCTCCGTAATTACTTTTTTTATTATTAAACAAACATTTCATATACAGTAAAAATCAGAAATAGAACAGCACATAAACTTCCGAAGAAGTAATGCACTTTTACTTTTGGCCATTTTAGCCTGATGTACTCGTCAATAAAAGGCCAAAATGTTCCGACGATTATAAAGGCAATGATAAGGTATATCCCGAATCGCAGAGGCAATAAATTCAACAATGCATAAATTCCGTAGAAATACCATTCCGGTTTAATGTGATTTGGGGTTACATGAGGGTTTGCCGGATCACCTAAACCGGGAGGAAGTATTACCGTCAAAGCACTCAAAACAGTCAGTAAAAACAATCCTATCAGCAGAGTGTGATAGAAGTGTTCTGGATAAAAAGGATATGATTTTTCTTCGTGTTCGTTTCCTTCAATTTTTGCAACTCCATGAAGCCGGATAAAAACTATATGAATTAATACTAAGACTAATAATATCATCGGCATAAATATTACGTGTAAGTTAAAGAACCGGGTTAGGGTATTGGCAGTAACTTCCGAGCCGCCTCTTAATGCTTCCAAAACTGGTACGCCCACAAGTGGGATTTCTTTAATCATATTTGTACCAACCGTTGCAGCCCAGTATGATAATTGATTGTAAACCAGTGAATAACCTGTAAAGCAAAGCGTGAGCGTTGATAGAAAAATCAATACGCCCAATATCCAATTCAATTCGCGTGGCTTTCGATAGGCTCTAGTAAAGAAGACTCTAACCATATGAAGGAAGATTGCAATAACCATTAAATTAGAACCCCAGCGGTGAAGTCCACGAATGTAAAAACCCATCTTAACTTCTTCGGTAATGTAACGAACGCTATCGTAAGCCATTTCGGGAGAGGGAATGTAATAGAAGGTAAGAAGTATTCCGGTGACAACTTGAATGATAAATAAAATCAAAGTCGTAGCCCCAAGCGCATAATACCAATGTTTCATATGAGCCGGTATCGGTTCTTTAATTAATTCTTCAAAAACCCGGGCAGTTTTTTCTTTATCGACAGGTATTCTTTCAGAAAACCAATTTTTTATATTTCCCATTATGATAAACCTCTGTTACTTTCTTTCATCCACATATAAACGAGATTATCTTCCACTTCTACTTCAAATTCATCCAACGGGCGAGGCGGCGGACCGCTAATTACTTCTCCGTTTGCGCTGAATATTCCTTTGTGGCAGGCACAGTAAAATCTATTTCTGTACCCTTCCCATTTTATTTTACAGCCGAGGTGTGTACAAGTTGCAGAGAATACCTTGAATCCGTCATCGGATCGTACTAGAAATAAATCGTTTTCACCGTACGTAACTTCCACTGCCTCCCCAATTTTTAACTCATCAACCTTTCCAACTAATAACTTGCGTTTCTTTGCTTTTGCTTCACTTGGAAAGATGAAATCGAAACCATGTTTTAATAATAAAACTGCGCTTGCAAACAGACCGCCTCCCATTAATCCCTTTGTAAGAAATTGACGTCTGTTTTCTTTTTTCTCTTCGCTCAATTTTAAACCTCCGGTATATTAAACCATCATCAAAGGATGATTTTATCCCAATATTTATGCCATTGATAATACTTAAGAATTGTTCAGTTTATATAGGAAATTCTAATATGGTGAGATAAAAATGTGTTTTGCGAAGTGATTAAAATTCGTCAATTAACGGAATTACGTCACATTAATAATTATATCAGCAGAAATTCAGATACCCCTTATTAATGTAATTATAACGTTTTACTCAAAATCCAAAATCTATTTGTTAACTATTATTTTACAACTGGCTGAATCAACCGGGTTTACAGCTCAACTTTTTTAATTAGATAAATAATCTCAATATACTTCATTTGATTCTGTTCTCTACTGTTTTATTCCTCTCAACATAATTGTTTGACTGTTTTTTCTGCCCACTAAAAATACTTCCGTGTTGAATGGCATTATTCCATAAATTACTCCATCAAAACTAAAGTCATTGTATTTTTTCCATTCAATCCCATTATAATGAGCTATACCTCCGAAATGTCCTACTGCAAATATATTGTTCGGTTTTATTCCTCTTATTTTTTCAATAAAAAATCCTAGCTGCTTATAATTCCATCTATTATTCTTATTATCATATA
>JAGFIY010000135.1 GCA_024103215.1 Melioribacteraceae bacterium
AGGAATGAAACTATTACTTGTTCTACTTTTTGCAGTTCGGATTTTGTCAGCTCAGAGTTCACTTGAAAAATTTTTATCGGTTGAATGGAGTATTGATAAAACGACACTGTATGAAGTATATGACAAATCAGTACTGAAAGAAGAAAAAATATTGAGTTATTCAGGTGTCACTTACCAGGATTCTCTTAAAGGCGAATTTGCAAAGTATTTATTTCTATTTAATTCGGAGTACAAACTAATCGGGAAAGCAATTGGAAACATTTCGGAATCAGAAACGGAGGTTGAATATTTATTCCCGATCTTGAAAACTATTGCCATAAACAAGTTCGGTAATCCTACTTCTGAAAGCGAAATGATGGGAATGTTAATGCTTAGTTGGGAAGAACACAATGCTCTTAATATTCTGCTTAACAGGATGAAAACAAAATGTATGCTCATGATATTAAAAAAATAGATGCCGTTAAAATTTAAGGATATTTTAAAATTATATACATTCAGTTTACCTAAAGAATTTAATATCGGGAAAGAGTATAAAATGTACTCAATTCTGGTATTCTTTCTCTCTATAATAATAGGCAACCTGATAAGAATTTTGGATCAAAATTCTTTTACACAGCATAGTTTTTTCTTCCTTATCACTTCGGTTGGAATTATCATCAAATATCTGTTCTATAATCTAGTATACTTTTCTTTATTCTTTTGTTTTTGTAAGTACCTTTCGGCTCGGCTGAATTTACAAGATATACGTTTACTCTTTTTACTATCGCTTGGATTTAATTCATTCGTTTACTTGCTTGGGACAGTAATTTCAGTTTTCATATCAATAATTTCTTCATCTTCAACGATTAATATTATTTCACTGGGTGTGAGTATAGATGGGACAATAAATTATAGTGCCAGTTCGGTAAAAATAATTAGTATTCTGAGTTTATTAAGCTCGATTTTTGTAGGTTATTCCGCTAAATATATAAAACCAATTTCCTGGAAAAAAGTTATTTCTCTTTTCTTAGTATCAACAATACTTTCGAATATCTTATTCTCTATTATTGGTGCCGCTTTACGAAGTACTATGTTGAATTTAATTCAGTTAGTGAATTAAAGATTTATTGGTTTACAAGATTATAACTACGAAAATTAGCCGGATTTTATTGATCGAGAATATTAAAGTGATTTCATCAACAACTTATTTCAATTTACCTAGCAAGTGTTGAAGGAGTTCACTTTTATGCACCCTTACCTGCTCCATCGAATCACGTTCGCGCACAGTAACTGTTCCGTCTTCCAAAGTTTGTGTATCAACAGTAATGCAGTATGGTGTTCCGGCTTCGTCCTGTCTTCTATATCTTCTGCCGACAGCTCCTTTGCTGTCGTAAAAGACTTTCATAAACGGTCTTAAGTCAGCTTCAATCTTCCTTGCAATTTCTGGCATTCCGTCCTTGTTAACAAGCGGGAATATTGCAGCTTTAATGGGTGCTAATTTAGGATGGAACCGCATAACCACGCGCATTTCCCCGTTAACTTCTTCTTCATCGTAAGCATCCACGAGAAAAGCCATAAACGATCTACTTGCACCGGCTGATGTTTCTATTATATATGGAATGAATTTCTCTTTACTTTCTTCGTCAAAATATTTTTGAGATTTCCCGGAAAACTCTTCGTGTTTGCTAAGGTCAAAATCAGTTCTGTTATGAATACCTTCAATCTCTCCCCAGCCGAAAGGGAATTCATATTCAATATCGGTTGCTTCCTTTGCATAGTGGGCAAGTTTATCTTCGGGATGATCGTGAAAGCGGAGTTTATCTTCTTTCATACCCAAAGATTTGAACCATTCAATTCTTTGCTGCTTCCATTCATCGTAATATTTTTTATCGTCTGCCGGTTTAACAAAATACTGCATTTCCATCTGTTCAAACTCGCGTGTGCGGAATAGGAAATTCTTTGTGTTTATCTCGTTGCGGAATGCTTTACCAACTTGCGCGATTCCGAAAGGAAGTTTCTGTCTGCTTGAACCTTGAACGTTTAAGAAATTTACAAATATCCCCTGGGCGGTTTCGGGGCGAAGATAAACAACGTTGTCGCTGCTTTCTACCGGACCGATAAATGTTTTGAACATTAAGTTAAAACTTCTTGGCTCTGTAAACTTTCCCTGTGTTCCGCAGTTGGGGCAGTTTATTAAAGTAAGCAGAGTTTTGCTTATTTCGGGATCTTCAAGAAGGAGTTCGAATTTTGAGTTAAGATCGTTTTCCGATTCGATAATTTGATCGAACAAAACGGAAAAATTTTTATATCCATCCACCGATTTAGCTTCTTCAAGAATTTTTTCTTTTTTCTTTTCGGAAATTTGTTCAGCGAGTGTGTCTAGCCTATATCTTGCTTTGCACTGTTTGCAGTCAATCATTGGATCGGTAAAATTCTCAACGTGACCGGAAGCCTCCCAAACTCTTGGATGCATCAATATTGCGGCATCCAAACCTTCAACATCTTCGCGGTAAGTCATCGATTTCCACCATTCCTCTTTAATATTGCGAAGAAGTTCGACTCCAAGCGGACCGTAATCCCAGCATCCGTTTAAACCTCCATAAATTTCACTCGATTGAAAAACAAATCCTTTACGCTTTGCAAGAGATACAATTTTCTCTACAACATTTTCTTTCTTATTCTGTGCTATGACAAACCTCGCTTATCTTATTTTTTTCGAAAGGACAAATATAACATTTTAGGTTTTCTTTAAGAAGGGGGAGAAGATTAAACTTCTCCCCATAGATGAGACTAATTTTTTGCTTTGAAATCTTTCATAAATTCAACAAGATCATCAACACCCTTCGAAGGGAACGCATTGTAAATCGATGCTCTTAATCCACCAACAGATCTATGACCTTTCAGCCCGATGAATCCTTTTTCAGTAGCTTCTGCAATGAGTTTCTTTTCAAGATCTTCGTTCGGTAATCTGAAAGTAACGTTCATCAAAGAGCGGTCTTCCTTTGCTGCCGTTCCTTTGTAGAAACCATCGGTGCTGTCCATATAATCATAAAGAACATTTGCTTTTGCAAGGTTGCGTTCATACATCTTATCCAAACCGCCCATGTTAAGAAGCCATTTGAAAACCAATCCCATTATATAAACAGAAAATGTCGGCGGAGTGTTGTACAATGACTCCTTTTCCGCATGAATCTTATAGTTAAGATAAGTATGAAGATCATCCGAAGATCTTTCAAGCAGGTCTTTTCTGACGATAACAAGTGTGCTGCCTGAAGGACCCATATTTTTCTGCGCACCAGCATAGATCAAAGCATATTTGTTTATATCAATTTTTTTATGAAGCATATCGGAAGAAGTATCGCAGACGAGAGGAACATTCCCGACTTCCGGCTCATTATGGAATTGAGTTCCGAAAATAGTGTTGTTTGAAGTAAAGTGAACATAAGAAGCTTCGGGATCGAGTTTCAATTCTTCCTGCTTCGGAATTCTTATGAAATTTTCACTTTCGGTCGAAGCAGCTATGTTAACAGTGCCCACTCTCTTCGCTTCTTTTACGGCTTTTTTTGACCATGAACCTGTTACAATATAATCTGCTTTGCTCTGCATGATGTTTAACGGAACCATCGAGAACTGAAGCGTTGCACCGCCTTGCAAAAACAGCACCGAATAATTATCTCCAATATCAAGAAGTTTTCTTAAATCGGCTTCGGCTTCTTTAATTATGTTATCATAAGTTTTTGAACGGTGACTCATTTCCATCACCGACAAACCTTGTCCCTTGTAAGAATAAAAATCCTTTTGTGCTTCAAGCAGCACTTCTTCCGGCAGGACAGCCGGGCCGGCGCTGAAATTATAAATACGTTTTTCCATTCTAACCTCTTTTAGATTTTTAAATTTCTTTTATATCGTATGTAATAAAAGTCCATCTCTTAATTTCGGTTCAAACCAAGTTGATTTCGGAGGCATAATTTCGCCGGCATCTGAAATTTTCATCAAATCATTAACCGAAACCGGGTACATCGAAAAAGCAACGGATGCTCTGCCTGAATCCACCAGTCTTTCCAATTCTGTCGTCCCTCTAATTCCCCCGATAAAGTCGATGTTTTTATCGGTGCGTGGATCTTTAATTCCGAGCACGGGATTAAGAAGGTAATTCTGCAATATCGATACATCAAGATTTTCACCTACGCTTTCGCTTTCTTTTACGTTATCGTTCGGTTTAAGCAAATACCATTTTTTATCTATATACATCTTCATTTCTCTTCGCTTCTTCGGTTCGGGTGATACTGCATTTTCAATAGCAAAATTTTCTTTTATCTTATCGAAGAACTGTTCTTTATTCAGACCGTTAAGATTGAATACAACACGATTATACGGGAGAATTTTCAACTGTTCTGCCGGAAAGAGCACAGCCATAAAGTAATTATATTCCTCTCCACCGGTGTGATCAGGATTCTTTTCCATCATAACTTTTTGTGAGCGAGCCGCACTTGCAGCCCTGTGATGACCGTCAGCAATGTAAAGATTACGAACCTTACCAATTTCGAAAACAACAATATCTTTGTAATCATTAGGCATTTTCCAAACAATATGTTTAACACCGTCGGGAGCATTAAAATCGTAAAGCGGTTCGGTTTCCATAGTTTTGTTTACAACATCGTTAACCTCATCAACTCCGCGGTAGGTTAAGAATACTGCCCCAGTTTGTGCTTCAGTAGTAACAATATGGTTTGTTCTATCGTCCTCTTTTACTTTACGTGTTTTTTCATGCTTTAGTATAATGTTGTTGTTATAATCATCAACCGAAAAAGTTGCGGCTATACCCACTTGTTCTTGTTCACCCCATATCAGTTTATAAACATAAAAGTAAGAATCATCGTCTTGAACAAACGGTGCATCTTTTTTAATTCGTTTCAAATTTTCTTTTGCTTTCTCATACACTTGTGCGTCGTATGGATCTATTGAAGGATCGAGCTCAACCTCGCTTCTTGTAATTCTTAAAAAGGAAATCGGGTTGTCTTTTACTAGTTCGACAGCTTCATCTCTATTAACTACATCGTAAGGAACACTTGCGACAAGGTGAGCAACTTCTTTATTTGGTCTTAAAGCTCTAAAGGGTCTAATAACAGCCATAATTTCTCCATTGCTAAAAAAACAAGTTTTTCTTATCCAAATATATGGATATTAGATGAGAGAGCAAACGAAATCAACGTTTTTGGGATAAAATGGGGCAAAATAAGTCGAATTGATAGTTATCAGTTATCTATAATCAGTGATCAGTTAGAAATCAAATTTTTCAAAAACCTTTATTATTCTATTGAGAAAATTTAGCTGTTTGATAGAATTATTAAGAACTGAACTCAATCGATCGAGAAATTTTTCGCAGAACTCTAAATACCGCGCTGAGATTGAGGCTGAAGTCCTGTCAATTCAAGTTATAATAACTAATCCGTTCGCTGAAGTGACGAGATATTTCGATCCATCGAAAGGCTCGGCACAAGTTTTTACCGAAAGCAGAATAATGATTTTGATGAAGTAAAATTCGATTATATTTTCAAGTATCCCGCAATCCTACTTCTGGCAGGGAAGTTTTAAAGATTGCGGGAATCTACTGTATAAATTATTATGATTGAATTAACTCAATCATTGCAGCAATTTCATCCGGAATTTTATCTGTGTTGCCGCTGAAACCTACACTCTTAAATCGCACGTTACCGTTCGCATCAATAATAAATTTTGTTGGAATACCGCTAACTTTAAAACTCTCAATTACTTTGTTGTCAAAATCCATAAGAACGTTAAAAGTATAATTGTTCTGCTTGATAAAGTCCTCGGCATTTTTCTTTTTATCTTCAACATTTTCCCAGGTATTTACAAATAAAAATTCCACATCGGGGTTATCCTTAAACCTATCGACTGCTTTCTGCATTCCCGGGAAGGAATTTAAACAAGGTCCGCACCAAGTTGCCCAAAAATCGATAATCACATTTTTGCCTTTTAAAGATGATAGTGTAACTTTCTTACCCTCGAGGTTGGTAAGAGTAAAATCCGGGGCTGGATAATTGATCATCTCTTTTTTAAGCTCCTCAATCATTAGTTGTTTTGCCGCAGATTCGAACTTAGCAGCATACTCCTGGAAACCAGTTTCGCTGCCGTTTTTACGAATGTAAAGATCCCGCATATAATCGAACAACTGAGAAGTGCCAAAACCTTCGCTTACATAATACTCAACTTTTTCCTGCGCTTTTTCGAATCTCTCAAGTTCAATTAATGAACTGATGTATGTCTCGATATCGGCAACATCTACATAATAATTTTTATTTGTTTCAATTCCTTCTTCTAAGTAATCGAGAGCATTTTCATTATCGCCGCTTTTAACCAATGCAGCACCATATGATATCAATGCGCTGCCGTATGTATGTTTACGGTTTTCTGCCCACTCTCTATTAGTTGAATATTCTGGTTTTTCCCCTTTCGGGTTGCCGACTTCTGTTTTCGCGAGATCGAGCGCAGTTTTCATTAATTCCAAACCTTTTTCTTTAATAGCTTCATCATCAGCTATTCTTCCGGCACAGTAATTAAGGTATCCGAATTCCATCTTATCGAGATTAGCTTTTATGAAATCGTAAGCTTCAACCAATTTTCCATTTCTTACATATTGATAAGCAAGATCGTTATAAAATCTATTAGGATTTTCAATTTCGGGATATGCCGATAAAATTTCTTCAATCAGCTCTGCTTTTCTCCCGAAATCCTTCTCGGAATAATATTCATTTTCCTTTTGAGTCTGTACATATTTTCCTGAGGGATACTTTTTATAAACCAGCTTTGAATATTCATCGGCTTTGTCGGTATTATCAATTCGAGCATACCATGAAGCCAGCAGAGTTAATTCATCTTCGGTCAAATTTTCTTTTGCGGCAACAGCATCAAGTTCTGCAGCAATAGTTTCATTTGCAGTTTCCTTCTCAGCACGAAGAATTTGACGAAAATAAAATTCGAGATAATCAGTCTTCACCTCGGGATAAGTTTGAAAAGCTTCTCTGAGTTTTGCAATCGATGTTTCAGAATCGCCGTCCAACCCAACGCTTCTAATCCAACTACCGAGAGCAGCCGCATAGCCAGCCGATGCTCCGGGAAAAACAATTCCTGATTTATCATAAAGCGATATTCGATAACCTTGTTTATCGTTTAAGTCCTCTAATTCAAGATCATCACCGTCAACAAATTTTATCAATAGTCCTTCGGCTTCTGCATGAGGAGTTAAACTTGCTTCCCAATAATTGCTAACTTTTTTCATTAGGTAACCTTCAGATGAGATCAAGTCTTTATTATAGCTGTAAACAACAAGTTCAATTGACTTTGAGTTTTCAAGGCCTGTTCCTTGAGGATTGTATTTTACTGTAAGGGTTTTACCTGGTTCGGGACTTTCGGGTTCGTAGCCGAATTTGCCGGTAAACTCTTCGGAGCCGCAACTTGTTAATAAGAATAAAAGAATGAGTAAAAGGGACACAAAAAATCTTGATTTCATACTACCCCCGCATTTGGTTGTTTTATTAATGTAAAAAATAAATGTGGTTAAAAAGTTAATCACAAATCAAGAATTGAGCAAAAATTTTTATATTATCAGACGCAATATCTATTTATAATATTGTTGGAATAAGTTCAACGGAAAATTTTATGACCGAAATAAAAGAAAAATATTTTACTCCTCGCGAAGCAAACAAAACACTTCCCCTCGTTAAGCAGATTGTTAGGGACATACTCGAAAGAGGATTTGAGATAAAAACAATTGCCGACTCGTTAAACGGAAGAATCGAAGGAAACGAAGAGATTGAAAGTCTCTTCAGTCAGATTCAATCATATATGGATGAACTGAAGGAACTTGGATGTTATTATAAGGATTGGAATTTCTCGGTAGGGTTGGTAGATTTTCCATCAATCATCGATGATCAGGAAGTGTTTCTCTGCTGGAGAAGCGACGAGCGCGCAATTACACATTATCACGGAATGCACGAAGGGTACGCCGGAAGAAAGCGGATTCCCGGAGAATTGTTGGACCCGGAAAAATAAATATTTTAAGAATATCTTGATATAAATAACCGGCTGCTAAAATCGAGAATTTATCAATTTTTAGTAACAGCCGGTTTTATTTTAACAAAAACTTAGTAGTTATTATAATAAAATTTTTAGCACTAATGTTCTCTAAAAAAATTATTTCTCTATGATTTTGTAAGTGTGATTTATTGTAAGCACTTTTTCAAGCATTGCCGTAACACCGCAGTATTTCGTCTGAGAAAGTTCGATTGCCCTTTCAACATCGGTTTCTTTAATTCCTTTTCCGTAAAAAACATATTCCAAATCAATCCTTGTGAAAACTTTCGGATGTTCTTCTGTCATTTCCGAAGAAATGTTTATTTCAAATCCTTTAATATCAACTCTTTTTTTCTGAAGAATTGACGCTACGTCGCTGGCAGTACATCCACCAAGACTAAGCAGCAGCAATTCTTTTGGTCTGATCCCGGCATCGCTTCCGCCGAAATTTTCCGGACCGTCCATTGTTACCCAATGGTTTGAATCGGTTTTACCTGCAAATGTGATTCCTTGTATCTGCTTGATAAAAGCTTTTGCCTCTGCCATTACTTCTCCATATTATTTTTAAACTATCCGGTTATGATGCAGAAACTGAAGAAACGATTCGATCAAACTCCAATATCTTCGTTCCAAAGTCCAGGTTTTGAAGCAATAAAGTTCTCCATCATTTCGATGCACTCTTCGTCGTTAAGCACAACAACTTCAACACCTCGAGATCGGAGAAGATCTTCATCCCCCATAAATGTTTTGTTCTCCCCGATTACAACTTTAGGAATTTTGTAGAGTAAAATAGCTCCCGTGCACATCGAGCAAGGGGAAAGTGTTGTATAAATAACACTTTCCTTATACACCTTTGCGGGTTGTCTTCCGGCATTTTCAAAAGCATCCATCTCACCGTGAAGAATTGCGCTACCTTTCTGCACCCTCCGGTTGTGACCGCTTCCCAAGATTTTTTCGTTATGCACAATAACAGAACCGATTGGAATTCCGCCTTCCTCCAAACCTTTTTTTGCTTCTTCAATTGCAGCCTGCATAAATTGATCGTTCATCAAAAAACCTCCTTAATAGGGATAAAAAATGTAAAATAAAACCGAGAACACGAAAAGAATCCACATACCCGGATGAACTTCTTTTATCCGTCCTCCGAAAAACATTGATATTGGGTACACGACTAATCCGCTCGTAAGCCCGATCCCCAAATTAAAACTGAAACTCATCAAAACAATTGTAGTGAATGCAGGGAGAGTTTCAGTCAAATCGTCAAAATTTAATTTTGTAATCGGAGACATCATAAGCAGTCCCACAACAATTAAAGCCGAACCGTAAGCATACGGAGGTATAGCAGTGAAAAGCGGCGCAAAGAATAAAGTTATCAAGAACAAGAAAGCTGTTACAACAGCGGTAAATCCACTTCTTCCCCCCGCTTCAATACCAGCAGCAGATTCGAGAAATGTTCCGGTTGTGGTCGTACCAAATAATGATGCTGCAACAGTTGCAAGTGCATCACAAAGCATTGGCTTTTCGATTTCGGGAAGGTTGCCTTCTTCGTCAATTAAATTTGCTTTATACGCAACCCCTAGCAGCGTTCCCATAGTATCGATAAAATCGATAATAAATACCGTTAGTATCACTGCTATAAATCCCCAAGAAAGGGCGCCGACGATATCAACTTGCAAAAACAGCGGTTCAAGCGAGGGAGGCGAACTAACAATTTTTTCCGGCAGCTCTGTTGTACCGAAAACAAATCCCAAAACAGTTGTGAGAAGTATTCCGATAATTATCGAACCGTTTACTTTTTTAATCATCATAAACCCGATGAACAGAAATGAAAAAATTCCGAAAAGTACTGATGTCTGATGAAGATCACCAATTTTCACCGGGGCATCGGGCACACCAACTTGCACTAATCCGATATCGTTTAATCCTATGAATGTTAGAAAAAGTCCTATACCAACGGCAAAAGCAATTTTCAATGACTCGGGGACTGCATTAGCGACCCAGCTTCTTATCTTAAAAATTGTAAGTAAAGTAAAAAGTATACCGCCAATAAATATTGCACCAAGTGCTGTCTGCCAGCTATAGCCCAAAACATTCACGACAGTATAAGCGATAAAAGCATTTTCGCCCATATAGGGAGCAATGGCAAAAGGTCTCTTTGCATAAACTCCCATAAGAAGTGTCCCGAAGAAAGCGCTGAGGATTGTAGCCACCATTGACGCACCGAAAGGCATACCGGCGGCTTCCAAAATTTTAGGATTTACAATAACTATGTATGACATTGTAAAGAATGTTGTAAATCCCGCTAAAATTTCGGTCTTGAAATTTGTCTTAAGTTGATCGAAATGAAAATATTTGGAAAGCATTTTGATCTCCAAAATCTATTTGAATAAAAAAAATATTTCGGAGCAACAATTTAAACTAAGAAATCAAATTCTGACATAAAACTTTATAATTATCTAAGAAAGTAAAAATTTTTGATCTGTTTGTAAATGGCAAAGTAATTTATATATTGTTCAATTATAAATTAAAACGATTCTTAAGTGAGATTAAAAACTCTCATACCAAAATCCGAGGCACGAAAACTCGTTGTTCAGAGACGCGCTGAAGTAAGCAGCATTGAAATCAAGAACAAAACAAAAAGGATTATCGATAAGTTCATCCATACCGATGAATACGTTTACGGTTCGGTGATTCACTGCTATGTAAACAGCCGTCCGGGTGAAGTTGATACAAGAAGTTTAATCGATTTGATGACAAGCAGCGGAAAGTCGGTTATCATTCCTAAGCTAAACAAAAAGACAAAAACCTTTGCACGATTTCATTTTATGGGATGGGATTCACTGATAAAAAACAGCGAAGGTTATTGGGAACCGAAATTAGGTGTTGACGAAGATTTAAGCGATGTCGATTTGATTATTGTCCCCTCGCTTGCGGTTTCGCTGGCGGGACATCGAGTTGGTTACGGTGGTGGCTATTATGACCGGCTTCTTAGAAATTCTTTCGCACCGAAAGTTGCGCTCGCTTTCGAATTTCAGTTGTTCGACTATATTGAAAATTCAATACATGATATCCGTGTGGATAAAATAATTACCGAACGCAGAATAATTGATCCAAGAAGTCCTTCCAAATAATTTGCATTTTAGAAAATTGCCGTTCGCTTATGAATGATTCTCATAATATTTTTTATGAACCCGGACAGGGAGATTCAAACTCTCAGCCCAGGAGATTAGTAAGATCAAATACTGATTATCTTGTATTTGGTTTGTGCGGTGGTATTGCCGATTATTTTCGAATAAGTTCAAATTTGATAAGATCGTTTTTTATAGTCTCATCGCTTATCGGAGGATGGGGAATTGCTGCCTATATTTTTTCTTTAATATTTTTGAAAAAGAATCCAGAAAAAATCTCGGACCTTAAAAATTCAACTCGCGATAATAATTTTAAATTCTCGGCGGGATTTTCCCTTACTGTTATTGGCTTCCTTTACACATTTGAGCTAGCCGGTTTAATAAGCTACTCAAAATTCTTCGGGATTTCGCGGGATTTATTTCTTCCGGTCTTAATTATTTCGGCAGGCTTGTTTATTCTTTTTGTTTACCATCCTGTTCAGAAAAGATTAGGCAAAGAAACCGTTGTTCTTAAAAAATCCGGAAATAAAAGAATTCTCGGTGTATGCGGGGGATTAGCGGAATATCTGAATGCAGAACCTGTTGTTGTAAGAATGTTTTGGTTAATATTTTCACTTATCACATTAGGGGTTGGAACGGTTATTTATTTCTTGTTCTATTTACTTATCCCGGAATCAAAGGCTGAAAGACAATGATGGCTAACCACAAAATATTTGGATTTACATTATCCGCAGCCGGTCTTTTGTTTTTGTGTTCATATTTCGAGCTAATAAAAGCACCTCATCAATTAATCACTTCAATCATATTTATGATGTACGGAATAATCAGTGTATTTAATTCGTTTGGTTCATACAAGCGGGGAACTCTAGCTCTTGGGAGTATAATTTTTTTGACCGGGACGGCAATGTTTGTGGTTGAACAGTTTGAAATTTTACAGACCGCAAACATTCTCTTTCCATCGATTTTGTTCATCGTCGGCGGAACATCTTTCATTCTTTTCCTAGACAACATCAGCAACTTTATATTTTTCTTGACCGCGGTAGTTCTAATCGGTTTCAGCACATTCTTAATCGCTGGCGCAACAGTTCATCCGTATATTCGCTCGGCAAATTATATTTCGAACATTGTAATCGAGCTTTGGCCTGTATTATTATTTTTTGCTGGTGTTGGAATGCTCCTAAGAAAAACCGTTTAGTTAAAAAGCGGGGCTCCGAAAGCATAGGTATTGCCTTCGGGAATTTCATTAATGCTGTTTCTCTCAGCCGTAATTCTTACCAACTCAATATCCAAAAATCTAACTTGAGGAAAGTTCTCGATAAAATAATAACGGGTGTTTTGATTGTAATCAAAAATAATAGAAGGATAAGATTTGCCCTCACTTACAATCCAGAGACGGAATTTTAAATTTTGTTCGATTGGAGGAAGATTATTTATATCCAGAAGCGCAGTGTTATCAGCCACTGAAACCATCAATTTACCGTTTGCATTCTTTGCAAGATCTGTCCCTTCAATATCAATTGTTTTTATCTGACGTTTTGCCATGAATTCAACAAGGGGGTTCACCGAATTTAAATAACTTTCTTTTTCTCTAAGTTCAGCCCTTGTATCGATTGCTTCGCGCTTAAGGTTGTTAATAGTGCTTTCATAGTTATCAACCACAAAAAAATGATAAACACTCAACGCCCCGAGCAAAAGGAAAAGAATAACTAGTGTAATCCAAACCCAGATCCCCATCGGTTTTTTAATCATTGGGGTTGGATCGGGAACATAATCTCCTTCTTCAATTTCCGCACTGTGAAGTTTTGGAGCAGCTTTTTTATGAACTTCAGCCGCAGCTTTTTCCTCTTTAGGAACTTCAACATTCACATCTGATTTTTTTTCAGGCTCCGATTCTTTAATTGTCTTTTCCTCAACCGGTTCAGTTGATGGTTTCTTCACCGTTGTTTTTTCTACCGATGTAACTGTTCCGGTACGAGTTTTTTTAATCTGCTTAATTTTCTCTTTTATTTCATCCTGGTAAGTTAAAATTTTTTTGGCTACCTCTGCCTTCAATTCAGGTCGCGGCTCTTCAATTTCAAGCATTGCAGGAATCAAAGACATCAAGTTCATTGTCTCTCCCAATTCCCTCTTGGGCAGTTTGCCGCCCTCATCCAAGTATTTTCTGAACTGGATATAATTTTCCTTATCGAGACAACCCGAAGCGTAAGCGCATATCATTTCGTGCACAGCTTGATCTGACATTATTTTTTCCTCTCGGAAAAAAGATAATCTTTAAAGTTCTGCGCGGCTGTATAAACTTTGTTCCTAACTGTCTCAACAGGAATCTTCAACTTAACTGCTATTTCATTTATCGTATATCCCTCATAAAAGGCTAGATGAAGCACATACTTTTGAGCGTCGGAAAGTTTATTCAATGCCTTCTCCACCTTTCCTTGAATTTTACGGGCAGTCCCCAAATCCATAATATCTATATCCTTCGGCAGCCATGGCACTATAAAAAAGTTTTCATACTTATCATCGTAATATTCAGTTTGCTCCGAAGCACGGTTTCTTCGAACTGAATCTATAGCTCGGTTGCGGGTGAGAGTAATTATCCAAACATAAGGATTTTCAGTCCTAGGATTATAGAATTCAGACTTTCGCCAAATTATTGCAAATACTTCTACCAAAATTGCTTCTGCCGTTTTTTCGTCTTGTACAATCTTTTTGATCAATGTATAAAGAATAGGCGAATACCTCGCATAAAGTTCCTCAAGAGCACGCGAATCGTACTTTTGCACTTCACATAAAAGTTGGTGATCCGATAGTTCATTATACTTGGTCAATCTGAGTCCGGCTGAAGTTGAATATAACTGTAAAACTAATTTTATAATGAATAAAAATCAATTTATGCAAGTACTAATTAACCTCTTAAGTTAATTTTCAATCATATTTCGTATATTTGCTTGATTTAAAAAAATACGGAAACATTAATGACTTCAAACGAAATCCGCGAACAATTTCTGAAATTCTTTGCAAATAAAGAACATAAAATTGTTGATAGTTCACCTGTAGTTCCTTTCAATGATCCCACTCTTTTGTTTATTAACGCCGGGATGAATCAGTTCAAGGATGTTTTTCTCGGAACGGGAACGCGCGATTACAAACGAGCTGTAAATACCCAAAAATGTATAAGAGTGAGCGGAAAGCACAACGATCTCGAAGAGGTTGGTCACGACACATATCATCACACATTTTTCGAGATGCTCGGTAATTGGTCTTTCGGAGATTATTACAAAGAAGATGCTATAAAGTGGGCTTGGGAGCTTTTAACCGAAGTATGGAAACTTTCCAAGGAAAGATTGTGGGCAACAGTTTACCGAACAGACGACGAAGCGTTCGATATTTGGGAAAAAAATACAGATATAAATCCTTCACATATTTTACGATTCGCTGAAAAGGATAATTTTTGGGAGATGGGGGATACAGGCCCCTGTGGTCCTTGTTCCGAAATTCACATAAACCTAACCGATGATATTGAAAATGCCTCACTTGTTAATGCTGGCAGGCCTGACTGCATAGAACTGTGGAACCTGGTGTTTATACAATACAACCGCGACGAAGAAGGAAAACTTCACGAACTGCCGAGTAAACATGTAGATACCGGAATGGGTTTCGAACGGATGTGTGCTGTACTCCAAGACAAAACTTCTAATTATGATACTGACGTTTTTACACCGCTAATAAAATCTATTGAAGAGATAAGTGGTCACAGCTATAAACACGAACATCAAATTGCTATGCGGGTAATTTCCGATCATATTAGAACTTTGACCTTTGCAATTGCCGACGGAGCAGTTCCCGGTAACGAGGGAAGAAGTTATGTGCTAAGAAGACTTTTAAGAAGAGCTTCGCGTTATGCGCGTAAACTCGATCTTGAAAAACCGTTTATGTTTCAGCTTGTTGATGTAGTTGCTGATAATATGGGTGAAGTTTTTCCGGAAATTGTTAAACACAAGGAGCACATTAAGAAAATTATAAAAGCCGAAGAAGAGAGCTTCAATGTTACACTTGATAGAGGAATTGAACTTTTCAATGATGAATTAGTTTCAATAATAAAAGATATTTTAAAACAGAATTTTTCAAAGGAATTTAGGATATCTACATTGCAAAAACAAAGTGGAGATCATTTAATCCGAATAGATAAAATTGTGGGATCAGAAGAAGTAAATCATACTCAAATTTTGCTTTCTCAATGGGATTTAAAATCTACAAAAAAATATCTTGGTGATTCTGAACTATTGATTAGTGGAGATACTGCTTTTAAACTTTATGATACTTTCGGCTTTCCGCTTGATCTTACCATGGTAATGGCAAAAGAGAAGGGTTTTTCTGTTGATGAAAAACGGTTCGATGAACTTATGAGAGAACAGAAAGACCGAGCAAGAAAAGCAACAAAGACTAAACAAGGAAATTCAGGTGCTATTAAACGAATAGATGAAAATACCGAACCTACAATGTTCCTTGGCTACGATACACTTGAATCGGAAGCAGAAATTATCTCTGCGGAAGATGGATATCTTGTTGTTGATAGGAGTCCTTTCTATGCAGAGTCAGGCGGACAGGTAGGCGACACGGGAATTGCTGAGATAGGAGATAAAAGAATTAAAATTACGGACACTCAAAAAATCGGGAACGTGATTGTTCATAAATACGATGGCGGTCTTGACACCGCTCCCGGTTCAAAAGTAATGTTGAAAGTGGATGAAAAAAGAAGAAGAGACATCATGAGGAATCATTCAGCAACTCATCTTCTTCATGCTGCGCTAAGAAAAGTTCTCGGCGATCACGTTCAGCAGAAAGGTTCTTTCGTTGGACCGGAATATCTTCGTTTCGACTTTACACATTTCGAGAAAATGACACACAACGAAATCGACGAGGTGGAATCGATAGTAAATGAAAAAATACTTGAGTCCCTGCAGAAAATGCATCATCGCGATACCCCATTTGAAGAAGCAAAAAAAATGGGAGCAATGATGTTCTTCGGTGATAAGTACGGTGATAAAGTAAATGTTGTTCAGTTCGGAGATTTCACTCTCGAATTCTGCGGCGGAACACACGTTAACAATACTTCGGAAATCGGATTGTTTAAAATTATTTCCGAATCATCAATAGCAAGCGGCATAAGAAGAATTGAAGCAGTTACTGGCAGAGGCGTTGAAGAATATATCAGGAAACAAGAAAACAGAATACAGAAGTCCGAAGTCAGAATAAATGAGCTGCTTGAAGAAAAGAAGAAACTCGAAAAAGAATTATCAAGACTGCAACTTGAAGAAAAGCTTGGAGGAATAGATCAAATTATTTCCGATAGTGAAGAAGTAAACGGAATAAATATTTTTAAGGGAAAAGTTGAAGTTGCGGGAATCGATGAATTGAAATCATTGGGCGATGAGCTACGAAATAAAATGAAATCCGGTGTAGGATTGCTGATTGCTCAAATTGAAGATAAGGTTCAAATGGTGTGTGTTGTTTCGGATGATCTGGTTAAAGAGAAAAAAGTGTTGGCAGGAAAAATAGTGGGAGAAGCAGCTAAAATTGTCGGCGGAGGCGGAGGCGGCAGACCTCATATGGCAACAGCAGGCGGAAAGGATGTTGATAAAATTGATGAAGCACTTAAAGTTTTCCCGGAGATAATAAAAAATTTATAACGCGTGAGTAAAAAGTATATAATAGACGGCAACAACTTAATCGGTAAGATTTCAAAACTTGAGAGGACAAGAAAAACGGATCCTCAATCAGCTAGGGACCATTTAACCGCAATTATTGATAGATATTTTTCGACAAAAAAAGTTGATATTACTCTCCACTTTGATGGTTTCAAAAAAGAAGGGCTAAAATCATCCACGGCAAAAATAAAATATTCAAACAACCGTCCCGCCGATCTGATGATAAAAGAAGAGATCGAGAAATCAAAAAACAGGAAACAGATCTGCGTTATAAGCTCGGATCATGAAATACTGAATTTCGCAAAAGTATGCGGATGCAAAACAATCAAATCTGAAATTTTCGTAAAAAATTTATTTCCCAAATCAAAAGAGAAATCTGAAGAAGAAAGAGCAAAGGAAATCGATAATAACGAGATTAAACGAGCATTTGGATTAGATTAAATCTGCAAAATTTGCTTCAACTAGCAAACATAAATCAGCAGGTTTAATTTTTAACTGCATTCCGCGTACACCTGCGCTGACAAAAATACTTTCGAACAATTGAGCTGTTTCGTCTATAAATGTTGGAAAAGATTTCTTCATTCCGATGGGTGAACAGCCTCCTCTAACATAACCGGTAAGAGGCAGAAGTTCCTTAACTTTTATCAATTCAATTTTTTTTGAACCGGATATTCTTGCTCCTTTTTTAAGATCAAGTTCAAAATTTCCGGGAATCACAAAAACAAACAAAGCACCTTTCTCGTTCCTTGCAACCAATGTTTTGAAAACTTGTTCCGGCTCAACACCAACTTTTTCCGCTACCGAAACCGCATCGAATTCATCCTCGGAGGAAATATATTCACGAGTTTGAAAACTGATTCCTAGACTTTCTAAAATTCTAACGGCGTTTGTTTTCTTCATGTTATAGCGCACAAGTTAAATTTTTTTGCTAAAATTTTATTTACTAATTTATTCATAAACAAATAATCGAAAACATAATATGAAGAAAATAATTTTTACCTTCTCGCTTATTCTTTTGACATTATCTGCTTGCAGCGATAAGCAGGATAAACCGCTTGAACTTTTCAGCGCCGAGGCTTTTGCATTTAAACTTGACAATAGTTGGGAATTAAACGGCACGACGTATGTACGTAACTTCGCACAAGAAGAAAATGATTTCGGCTACAATCACAAAGTATCTTACAAAATTGATTTGGTTAAACCGAACGGAGATTCAGTTTATATTTTATCGGACGAAGTAGAAAACAACATTGACGAAAGAGCGTTAGATATTCCCCTTGAATTTCAAACCGAACTCGATTCCACTTATGCTCAAGGGAAATACAAAATTATCTTCAATGTGAAGGATGAACTATCCGGAAAGACCGGAACGATAGAAACATTTTTTGAGCTTAACGAATATTAAAAAAGCGGCTCGAAAGCCGCTTTAAGTTTTGATTCAATTCTATTAAACATCATAATAAAGTGAAAACTCGTAAGGATGCGGCTGAAGCGCCATCGGTTTCACCTCTTTTTCCATTTTATACTTTATCCAAGTGTTAATCACGTCCTCAGTAAACACATCGCCTTTAAGCAAATATTCGTGATCTTCCGCCAATGCTTGCAGAGCTCCTTCCAAACTTCCCGGAGTGGAAGGAACATTCATCAACTCTTCGGGTTCCATATCGTAAATGTCTTTATCAAGCGGATCGCCCGGATCGATTCTATTCATTATCCCGTCAATTCCAGCCATCAACATTGCCGAAAATGCCAGATAGGGATTTGCTGTTGGGTCGGGACATCTAAATTCAATTCTTTTTGATTTCGGACTCGTTGAATACATCGGAATCCTCACGGCAGCACTTCTATTCCGTTGTGAATAAGCCAGTCTTACCGGGGCTTCAAAACCGGGAACTAATCTTTTGTAGCTGTTTGTTGTCGGATTTGTAAAGGCCAAAAGTGACGGAGCGTGTTTTAATATTCCGCCAATAAAATAAAGTCCCATCTCGCTTAAACCGGCATAACCTGTTCCGGCAAATAAAGGTTTTCCTTTTTTCCAAAGACTTGTATGAACATGCATTCCGCTTCCGTTATCGCCTTGAATCGGTTTAGGCATGTAAGTAACCGTTTTATTGTTCCGCTTTGCAGTGTTCTTAATAATGTATTTGAACATAAGAAGTTGATCAGCCGCGGTTACCAAAGGTTGAAAGCGAAGATCGATTTCGCATTGCCCACCGCTTGCAACTTCATGATGCTGAGCTTCGACATCCAATCCGGCATTCATTAAGTTCATCACCATTTCATTTCGAAGATCATTTAACGAATCGGTCGGAGGAACCGGAAAATATCCTTCCTTGTATCTTGGTTTATAGCCAAGGTTAGGACCTTCGTCAGCGCCTGTGTTCCATCTTCCTTCAACCGAATCCACGAAATAAAAAGAACTGTTCGGTTTCGAATCGAAACGAACGTCATCAAAAACAAAGAACTCGGCTTCGGGACCAAAGAAAACAGTATCGGCAATATTTGTTGATTTTATATATGCCTCTGCTTTTTGTGCTATGTGACGGGGGCAGCGTGAATATTTTTCTTTTGTTGCCGGCTCGTAAACATCGCAAATCATACTTACAGTAGGTGCTTCTATAAATTCATCCACGAACATTGTGTCGGGATCAGGAATAATCAGCATATCGCTTTCGTTTATTGCTTTCCAACCGCGGATTGATGAGCCGTCAAATCCATAACCGTCAACAAACGAATCCGCATCAAAATGAGTTGAAGGAACAGTAAAATGCTGCCACTGTCCCGGAAAATCCATAAACTTGAAATCAATAAATTTTATTTTATTCGATTTTACAAAATCGAGAACTTTCTGAATGTTTGATTTTGTTTGTGCCATTACTTACCCTCGCTTAAATTTAGTTTAGTTGATTCTTTAATTGCCGATAGAACAAAACTCGTAACTGTTCTGTTTACACCCGGCCAGCTTTGAATTTCGCCGAGAAGCTTTTCAAGCGCTGCAGTATCCTTAACAATTGCCTTCAAGATGTGCGAACCTTCGCCGAGCACAGAATAACACTCTACAATTTCCGGTGTATTCTTAACATTTGTTACAAGCTTTTTATAATTTGAAGAAGAATTTGTTATTACTTGAATTATTGCCATAATGTCGAACCCGAAAACTTTGCGGTCAACCTTTGTGTAATAACCTTTTATAATTCCGCTCTCCTCAAGTTTTCTCATTCTTTCACTCAAGGAAGGAAGCGAAAGTCCGACTGCTTCTGCAATCGCATTCCGTTTAATCCTTCCATTTTCTTGAAGAAGATTTAAAATATGAATGTCTATTTTATCGATCATAACTTATTTATTTAGGTTATTCTTAAATTTTGACTCAAAACATAAGGTAAAAATTTATTTTTTCCAAATATATTATGTTAAGAAATTGTTAGGAAATTTACTGCTTTACAATTCCATATTGTGTAAATGGCGAGTTTTCCTTTTGCACTTGTTCGAAAAGGAGAAGATTTTTTTTCGGGCGCGGCTGTTGATTGTGGTAAAGATGATACTGCACAGCAATATTATTTAGCGATTTTACTTTTACATCGTTAAATTCGAGACGAAACTGAACATCACTGTCCTCCCCGATTGAAGGTGCTTCATAACGTTCGTCAAAACCGTTTATATCAAGCATATCCGATTTGAATAGCGAAAAGTTGCAGCCTAGAAGTCCCCGTTTTTTCTTGTTGAAAAATGATCTTAAGTATTTCATTTTAAAATAAAAACCTTTTTCAACGTCAAATGATTTTCCAAAAATACCGTCTATAATGAGTGTTAAAATTTTATTTTCCGGAGCGCCTTTCATTACCGATTCAAATGTTAGACTATTTGTGAATTTTTCCGAAAGGTTGACCCTTCTTCCGGTAAGTACAACTTTCTGTTTTGAATTTTCGATGTGCTCTTCGATAAATTTTGGATGAGGAATACAGTCTCCGTCAATAAAAATCAGATACTCCCCTTCTGCCTTTTGAATTGATGCATTAAGAATTTTATTCTTGCGAAATCCTTTATCCTCGTGCCAAACGTGTTTTATGGATAAGCTGGAAAAACGCTGATCTTTAAGAAGATTTTCTATCATCGACTTCGGCGAACCGTCATCGGCGATTATTAATTCAAAGTTTTTGCGGGATTGTTTAATAAATCCCGCAAGAACTAAATACAAATAATCGATTCTCTTATAGAACGATATAATTACGGAGACTTGCAATAATATTTTATTATTTATTAAGTAATCTCAAAGTTAACCGATTATTTGATGAAGTTAAAACGAGAAAAAATTAAGGTTTATGTCCCACAACCGTAATACTGAAAATACCGATGTCCCTGCTCTTAAAATCTTTTATCTCATCTTCATCGAGATACTCTTTTAGAATTTCATCAGGAAGTTCAATTACTTTTGTACGCTTTATTTTGATATTTTCAAATCCGTTTTCTCTAATAATTCCAAGGTAATCGTCCTTTTGAATAGCACCGGCAACGCAGCCCGCATACATTTCTGCAGATTCTTTTAACTTTGGATGAAGATCGCCTTTTATAACAATATCCGAAACGCAAAAATGTCCGCCGGGTTTGAGTATTCTGAAAATTTCGGCAAATGCTCTTTGTTTATCAGGCACAAGATTAAGGACACAGTTACTTATAACAACATCGGCTTCCGATTCAGCCAACGGGATATTTTCAATTTCTCCGAGTTTAAACTCAACATTTTCGTAACCCGTTAAAAATTTATTTGCATTGGCTTTATCAATCATCTCCTGTGTGAAATCGATTCCGATTAGTTTCCCCTCTTCCCCAGTGAATGGACGAGCTACAAATATATCATTGCCGGCTCCCGAACCGAGATCGACAACAATGTCTCCCTTTTTAATCCCGGCATATTCCGTAGGAACTCCGCAGCCCAGCCCAAGATCGGCAGTATCGACATAACCATCAAGTTTTGTGTAGTCGTCCTGCATTATCGAATAATCTATTACTTTTGAATTATCTCCACAACCGCAACCGCAGCCAGTGTTTTTAACCGCTATTTCAGCATATTTAGATCTTACCGAATCCTTTATTGATTTATCGTTATTCATTTTTTTTTCCATAGTTTAATTGTGTTAGAAAATCATTTCGTTAATTACCGAAATGTATTTAACAACAAGGTAAATGTCAATTTTTTTTTTGCAAAAAAAAAGCGGCAACCTGCCGCTTCGTGAAATAAACTATTTAGGGTGGATTAACGTTTCAGAACCGCAGTAACTTTTTGTGCAGCTTCTTCTAAAGTAGTCGCAACTTCAAAATCGAGCTTTGATTTTTTAAGCAGCACTCCCGCTTCTTCGGCATTTGTTCCTTCGAGTCTAACAACTATTGGAACTTCAACGCCGATTTCGTTCACGGCATCAATAACTCCTTGAGCAACGCGATCGCATCTTACAATTCCGCCGAAAATATTGATCAGAATTGCTTTAACGTTTGGATCCGAAAGAATAATCTTGAATCCGTTTGCCACGGTTTCCTTATTGGCTCCGCCGCCTACATCTAGAAAGTTTGCAGGTTCACCGCCTGCAAGTTTAATAATATCCATTGTAGCCATTGCAAGTCCGGCACCGTTAACCATACAACCAACATTGCCGTCTAGCTTAATATAATTCAGGTTATATTTTGAAGCTTCAATTTCGAGCGGTTCCTCTTCGTCCAAATCTCTGTAAGCGACAATATCTTTGTGTCTATAAAGTGCGTTATCGTCAAAATTCATTTTAGCATCGAGAGCAATAACCTCGCCTTCTTTTGTTACAACAAGAGGATTTATTTCTGCAATCGACGCATCACTTGCTTCATATGCTTTGTAGAGCGACATAAAAAACTTAACTGCATTCTTAAATTGATCGCCTTCAAGACCAAGACCGAAAGCAAGTTTTCTTGCCTGATAAGGTTGAAGACCAACAGCGGGATCAACTGTTTCTTTTAAAATTAATTCTGGTTTTTCAGCGGCAACCTTCTCAATTTCAACGCCTCCTTCGGTGGAAGCCATCACAACATTTTTTGATTGCGCACGATCTAGAGTAATTCCCACATAAAGTTCACGGTCAATGTTCACTCCTTGCTCTATTAAAAGACGTTTTACAATTTTTCCTTCGGGACCTGTTTGATGGGTTACTAGATTCATCCCTAAAATTTGTTCTGCAAATTTTCTAACTTCAGGAATCCCCTTTGCAACTTTAACTCCGCCGCCTTTTCCTCTTCCCCCGGCGTGAATTTGCGCCTTTACAACTTTTACCGATCCCTTAATAGATTTAGCAGCTTCAACAGCCTCGTCGACAGAAAAAGCAACTCTTCCTTCAGGAACGGCAACGTTGTATTTTCTTAAAATTTCCTTTGCCTGATATTCGTGAATTTTCATTTCAACCTTCGAATAATTTTTAATATTTGCGGATAAAAATAATAATTATCTTTCTAAGTTATAAACTATGTTCTAAACAAAAATGACTTGCTTAAAAATAGATCAAAATAAAAATGATCGGAATTAAGAAACCGATTATTGTAAGCCATTTTCCCCTTCCGGTAATTCCATTCTTTCCTTTTATCATAAAAATTCCTGTTATGGCAAGCATAATTAGAATAATCGCAAAGCCGTCAGCAACATAAGTCCATGTTTTCTTAGGTACATTTAAGTGGAGGAAGTTGGTTTCTCGAAAGAATCTTCTGCTTTCAACAGTTTCAATTCTAGCAATGCCTGTACTAATATTTGCTTGAACTGTTTTTCCTTCGAAGAAAATATCTACGGTAACGGGACTCGATCTAAAACTATTTTTAATCGTATCGTCGGTTTCAATATAATTAAGAACATAATCGATCATGTCCGCAGTCTGCATAGTTGAATCGGGATTTGCGGGAAAGGTTTCCTCGGTTTTTTCGATTATGTAATTCGAGTTCCACTCATCGATATGGTTTACGGCAATTCCGGAGATCGCATAAATAATTGTTAAACCTACGGCAAGATAGCCGAAATCACGATGAACAATACGAACAATTTTCCGCCATTTCATAAAAACTCCTAAAAAAAAGCCCTCACTAATGTGAAGGCTTATTTGACAAAATTAATTGCTGATTATTTAATAACCGCACCGATTCCCTTAATCATATATTTTTTTGTTTCTTTCTTAACTTTTTCGTGTTCGCAGTCTTCTGCATCTTTCTTTTCTTCGTCACCGCATTCGTGAGTTCCGCCATCGCCAACGCAGGCTTCTTCGGTAACCATCACAGAATAAACTTCGCCTTCAACAACGGCTGTTTTTCCTTTTGCTTCCATCGGGAAAACGATAACTCCGTCGTCGACTTTAACTATTACAGATTCCATTTCTTTGTCGCTTGCAAGTTCTATCCAGCAGCCGGCTTTTTTACATACATTTACTACCGTTCCTTCGATCAGCACTTTTTTTCCCTCAAATTCGGCTCCGTTAGATAAAATTTGCGAGATCATTGTTTTGTCTGACAAGGTAATCGGTTTGCCATATTTATCGCCTTCCTCGGCAAATAAAAGAGTTGTCGAAAATAAGATAAGCGTTAAAACTAAAACTGCTTTTTTCATATTGGTTCCTTTTTTCTTGTTGTTAAGTTAATCGAGTGCATAAAAATAAAGGATTGAAATTGATTTTTCAAATCTAATTATTCGACTGACGACAAAAATGATTATATTGGATTTTCAATAAAGAAAAACTCATGTACGCGAAAATAGTATTTCCACTTCCATTTAGAAA
>JAGFIY010000055.1 GCA_024103215.1 Melioribacteraceae bacterium
TTCACAACGGAACAATTGAGTTAGTATCATCCCGCAAAGGTGAAACAATATTTCAAATTGAATTATTAATAAAGAACAACGATAATGGAAAAAATACTAGTAATTGACGATGATCAATCGATACGAGAAACTCTAACAACTTTTCTTAAACGGCAGGGTTATCAACCTATGGCTGCTGAAGACGGAAGTAAAGGTGTTGAGTTGATAAGAATTGAAATGCCCGATCTTGTTATTTGCGATTATAAGATGCCGAAAATGACAGGACTTGAGGTTCTCGAAAAGATAAAAGAGATAGATAGCAGTATTCATTTTATTATGATTACTGCATTTGATGAAATGCAGACAACTGTTGATGCGATGCAAAAAGGCGCTTATGATTTTATAGAAAAACCTCTAGATATAGACCGTTTAAAAATTACGATCAAAAGAGCACTGGATAATAAAAAATTAAGCGAGAAACTAGATACGATTATTGAAGAGAACGCCGAAACTTATGAACCGAGAAATGTTCTAATCGGTAAAACACAAGTAATGAAAGAAATATTCAAAAAGATCGGACAAGTTTCTAGCAGCAGGGTTACAGCTTTAATTCAGGGGGAAAGCGGAACAGGCAAAGAGCTTGTTGCACGAGCTATTCATTACAGCGGCATAACTAAAAACTCTCCATTCATCCCGGTTAATTGTACTGCACTAACGGAGACTTTGCTCGAAAGCGAATTATTCGGTCATGTGAAAGGTGCTTTTACCGGCTCAATAAAAGATAAAAAAGGAAAATTTGAATTAGCCGGAGACGGGACAATCTTTCTCGATGAAATTTCCGAGGTATCGCCGAATCTTCAGATTAAACTATTAAGAATATTGCAGGAAAAAGAATTTGAGAGAGTAGGCGGTGAAACTGTAATACCAATGAAAGCAAGAATAATGGCTGCTACAAATAAAAATTTGGAAAAGCTTGTAGAAGCTGGAAAGTTTAGAGAAGATTTATATTATAGATTGAATATTGTTACAATTAATTTACCTCCATTAAGAGAAAGACGCGAAGATATTCCATTATTAGTCAATCATTTTTTGAATAAAGTAAATAAAGAACTTCATAAATCGGTTGTTAAGTTACCTGCTTCCGTTATGGATATGCTTGTAAACCATGAATGGATTGGCAATGTAAGAGAATTGGAAAATACTTTGATGCAAGCTGTGGTTCTTTCAAAAGGCGATGTTCTTGAAAAGGAAAATATTCTTTTACACGACACAGAAAAAAAATCCTATGAATTCGATTCGGTTTTAGATTACACACTCAGTGATATCGAAAAAATGCACATCGAAAAAGTTCTCACTAAATTAAAATGGGATAAACCTAAAGCAGCTAAAATACTTGGCATCTCCCTACCAACGCTCTATAGTAAAATAGAAAACTACGATATAAAAAAGTAAATCGTTAATGTTGTTGCTTTTTGTTTTCTTACAGTTACTTTAAAGTGCTAATTGCAATAATATAATATTATAATATTATACAAGCCTAAAATGATTGTATTATATTCCCCTCTATTAAACAAAGAGTTGTTTTAAGATATTTCAACAGCGCTCATAAAGATTTTGTAAAAATCCGATCCATAGAATAATCAGTAGTAATAGTAATTTATACTTTTTAAAAACCTTAAAATCATTTAAAGAAATTTAAAAATCCCGCAAAAAATTCTTTCCAATTTGACCCAAAAACCTATTTCTCCGTTTGGCACTCTCTTTGCCTAACAAGAATCAAAATAATGAATGAGTTAATTATACATATCGCTTCAATAATAGTCTATTTCGGTATTACAATCGGGATAATTCTATTGTTGAAAAAAAACCTCAAAGCAAAAAATGACTAGAAGGAAATTTATGAGAAAAGTAATAATTCTGTTAGCAATAATATTGATGTCACAAAACAGCAGTGTTATTGCACAAGTTCAAGATGCTACTCTAAACAACCTAATTGAAAAAGCAATTGAAGTTAGTCCAAAATTAGAAGCACTTAAAAATAAGCAATTAGCAGCAGAAGCCGAAGTGCCGCAAGTCTCAAATTTACCCGACCCGATGTTAACCCTGGGTTTGGCTAATTTGCCGACAAATAGTTTCTCATTTACACAAGAACCGATGACCGGTAAAATAGTGGGATTAAGTCAAGCGGTTCCTTTTCCAGGTAAATTAAATGCGATGGGAAATGTTAAAAGTAAAAACTCCGAGATAATCCAACAGGAAATTGACGATACTATAAATGAAATTAGAATGCAGGTTGCTAAAAATTATTATGATCTGGCTAACGTTCGAGAGACAATTGAAGTAACCTTAGAATCAAAAAGGTTATTGGAAAGTATTACACAAGTTGTTAAAACAAAGTACCAGGTTTCTAAAGCGAGTCAGCAAAATTTAATACAAGTTCAAGCCGAAATAACGAGAATAGAGGATAAATTAAAGAAATTAGAAAGTAAGGAAAGAACTCTTATTTCTAATATTAATGCGCTAATTCTTGAAAATTCCAATGCCGGCATTAATACAAGCAAACTCAAGGCGATTGCAGCTAAAAAATTTACTGTAAATTATCTTGATTCATTAGCAAGAGAATACAGACCTTTTCTTAAGGGTGTAAAACTTAGGGAAGAGCAAACGGTTCTGATGAAGGATCTTGCAGAATATGAATTTTATCCGAATTTTAATCTGAGAATTCAATATTCACAAAGGGATGAAATTGCACGGACGAATACCGATTTAAATGATTTCCTATCCTTTATGGTTGGAATTTCGCTCCCGATAAATTACGGCGGGAAAAAATCCGCCGCAGTTGAAGAAGCTGAACTAAAACGAAAAATGTTTGAATCTCAGTACGAATCCGCCAGACAAATGTTGTTCCAAAAATTCGGGTCATCAATTTCTTCTTTACAGGAATTGGAAGAAAGAGAAGAGTTGATAGCAAACGGACTACTGCCTCAAACCGAACAGACTTATTATGCGGCAATGTCGGCATATCAAGTTAATGAAATCGATTTTATAAATGTTTTAGATGCGCAAAATAAATTGTTACAGGTCGAAATTGAACTTTTCAATATAAGATCTGAGTACTATAAAGAAATCAGCAACATAGAATTTTTAGTTGGAACAGATATTAAATAAAGAATTGAATTAAGCTAAACGGAGATATACAAATGAATTTGAAGATTATTCTTGTCGCAGTTATTTCACTTACAATAGGGATTGTTGGAACGTACCTGTTATTGTCTGTTTTTTCGTCGGATAGTGTTACAGTAGAGCATGCTCATGTGGATGAAGAAGGGCAATTATGGACCTGTGGAATGCACCCTGATATTATTTTAGATGAACCCGGTGACTGCCCAATATGCGGTATGAAATTAGTCCCATTGAATGATACGCAGTCAAGTTCTGCATCCGGTGAAAAAGAAATTCTTTATTGGCGCGCGCCGATGGACCCGAATGAAATTTATGACGAACCCGGTAAATCAAAAATGGGTATGGATTTGGTACCGGTTTATGCCGATGAAGCAGGCGCTTCCGGCGTAGTTAAAATTGATCCTGTGGTTGTTCAGAATATGAATGTTAAAACAGAGAAAGTTACTACAAGAAATTTATCCAATGAAGTTTCTACCAATGCAGTGTTGTCCACTAACGAATCAACCGATTATACAGTCAGTACAAGAGTTAACGGCTGGGTTGAGAATCTTTATATAAACTATACCGGTCAAATAGTCAAAAAGGGTGAAAAACTTTTGGATATTTATTCGCCTGAATTAGTATCCACTCAAGAGGAATTACTTACAGCGATAAATTATCAGAAAGCAACTTCATCAAGTAGTGTATCTCGTATTATGGAAAGTGGAGATATCCTAATCGAAAACGCGATGGAGAAACTCAGGTTGTTGGAAATTCCCGAAACTGATATTGAAAATTTAATAAAGACTGGAAAGACCAAAACATATATGTCGCTTTATGCGCCTTATAGCGGTACGGTAATGCATAAAAATGTTATCGAGGGTCAAAAAATTTCTGCGGGTATGAGTTTGCTGCAGATATCGAATCTTAATAAACTATGGTTATACGCAGATATCTACGAATATGAACTTGCGTTAGTCACATTGGGATCTAAAGCTAAAATCAATTTCAATTTTATGCCCGGCAAAACGTACAACGGCGAAGTAGATTTTATTTACCCGACAATAGATCCTAAAACAAGAACGGCAAAAGTTAGAATTAATATAAAAAATACCGGTGGAGAATTAAAACCCGCAATGCTTGCCAACGTGACAATTCAAGGTAAGAATTTGGGCACGTATCCAACAGTTCCCGAAGAAGCAATTTTAAGAGGCGGACGGAATGATATAGTAATCGTTGCTTTAGGTGAAGGCAAATTCAAACCTCAGCCCGTCAAATTGGGAGCTTATGCTGATGGGTATTATCAAATTCTTGAAGGTTTATCTGAAGGAACAGAATTTGTCACTTCTGCTCAATTCTTAATTGATTCCGAAAGTAACTTGAAAGCCGCAGTTAAAAAGTTTTCTTCTTCAAAGAAGGGAGAAGCAGATAAGGATATGAAGATGAATAAAGACGATTCAATGAGTAAACAAAGTGATCAAATGAGCGGTGATAAAAATATGAAAATGGAAGGGGAATCTCATGACGCTGAAGAATCGGAATTAATTAGAAAAGGTGTGATTGATTTGGAAGCAATTGATGAAAACAAGGATGGAAAGGTTTTCCAGGATGTTATGGATTGGAATGTGATTTCGGACAAACCGGGTAAATGCCCCATATGCGGAATGACACTGCAAGAATTTACTCTTGAGGAAACTAAAAAGAATTTAGAAGAGCATGGATTTAAAGCAAAAGAAATCGGCGCCCATTCTGATACCGGACATTCAAATGAGCATGGAATTGATTCACCATTAATAAGAACAGGAATGATTGACTTAAAAGCAATTGATAAAAACAATGACGGAAAAGTTTATCAAGATTTTATGGATTGGAATGTGATTTCAGACGAACCGGGAAGATGCCCTGTATGCAATATGATACTTCAGGAAGTCTCTCTGGAAAAAGCTAAATCCAACTTAATTGAACACGGTTATCAAGTAAAGTAATTATTGGGAGAAAGTTTTCATGGTAAGTCAAAGTACTCAAAAAGACGGTTTAATTTCGAAGCTTATTGAATGGTCGATTAATAATAAATTTTTAGTAATAATCTTTACACTGTTTTTGATTGGAGCAGGATATTGGTCGTTAAGAAATACGGCTATAGATGCCATCCCCGATTTAAGTGATGTTCAGGTTATTATCTATACAGAATATCCCGGACAAGGTCCACAAATTGTTGAAGATCAAGTTACTTATCCGATGACAACAAAGATGCTTTCTGTTCCTTTTGCGAAAGTTGTACGAGGTTATTCGTTCTTCGGATTTTCGATGACATATATAATTTTCGAAGATGGTACGGATATTTATTGGGCTCGGAGTAGAGTATTAGAATATCTTAGCTCAATGCAGAACGAATTGCCTCAAGGTGTAGCTCCTCAACTTGGACCTGATGCAACTGGTCTAGGATGGGTTTATCAGTATGTGTTGGAATCTGATAATCATGATCTGCAAGAATTGCGTTCGATTCAAGATTGGTTTTTAAGATACGAATTATCCGCATTACCCGGAGTTTCAGAAGTTGCAAGTATCGGTGGATTTGTAAAGCAATATCAAGTCAATGTCGATCCAAATACATTAGCTTCATACGGTATCTCACTTTCGAAAGTTAGAAATGCTATCAAACAGAGTAATAATGATGTTGGTGGAAAACTACTCGAGATTAGTGAAATGGAATTCATGGTTCGTGGACTTGGCTACATAAAGGGAGTTGATGACCTGCGAAAAATAGTAATCGGTAATTCAATTGAAACGGGTACTCCGATTTATTTGGAAGATGTAGCCAATATTGATATTGGTCCCGAATTAAGAAGGGGATTAGCTGAATGGAATGGAGAAGGAGAGACCGTCGGCGGTATAATCGTAATGCGGTTCGGCGAAAATGCACTTGATGTAATTAATAGAGTTAAAGGTAGATTGGCTGAGTTGGAGAGTTCGTTACCTGAAGGTGTTAGGATAGTTCCTGCTTATGACCGCTCTGATCTGATAAACGCAGCAATCGATAATCTTAAAAATACATTAATTGAAGAAAGTATAATTGTGTCGATAATCATTATACTCTTCTTGCTTCACGTACGGAGTTCTCTTGTTGCAATATTCACATTGCCTACCGCTGTACTAGCTGCATATATAATTATGAAGTACCAGGGTATTAATGCAAATATAATGTCGTTGGGAGGTATTGCGATTGCTGTCGGGGCTATGGTCGATGCCGCCATTATTATGGTGGAGAATGCACACACTCATATGGTGCACGATCAGGAAAAGCCCAAAGAAAAACAAAAACCTCATTGGGCGCTTGTACTTGAGTCCGCCAAAGAAGTAGGACCTTCAATTTTCTATTCATTACTTGTAATTACTGTTTCCTTTTTACCGGTCTTTACATTAGAGCAGCAGGAAGGAAGAATGTTCAAACCTCTTGCTTACACTAAAACATATTCGATGGGTATGGCGGCAATTTTAGCCGTAACTATTGTACCTATTCTAATTGGGTTTTTTGTAAGGGGTAAAATGCGTAAAGAGGAAAGCAACCCTATTACAAGACTTCTCACAAGACTTTACCACCCGGTAGTTGATTTTGTAATGACACGAAGATGGTGGGTTATCGGGTTGGCAATATTGACCATGCTAATCACCTTTATCCCTTATTCCAAATTAGGTTCCGAATTTATGCCGCCGCTTTACGAAGGGGACCTATTATATATGCCTACAACTTTACCCGGAATATCGATTACAAAAGCAAAAGAGATACTTCAACAGACAGATAAAATCATAAAATCATTCCCTGAAGTTGAATCGGTGTTTGGCAAAATAGGGAGGGCAAGAACCGCTACCGACCCGGCGCCATTAACAATGATAGAAACAACTATACAATTAAAAGATAAATCCAAATGGCGGGAAGGAATAACCCCGGATGACCTGATCGAGGAAATGAATGCTGCAATTCAGATTCCCGGATTAACAAATGCATGGACGATGCCGATCAAGACGAGAATTGATATGCTCTCTACTGGTATTAAAACCCCGGTAGGAATTAAAATTGCTGGACCAGACTTAAATGTTCTTCAAGAGATTGGGCAGGAGATTGAAAATGTTGCCCGTACAATTCCCGGTACAAGATCTGCATACGCTGAAAGATCCGCAGGTGGAAACTATGTTGATTTTGATATTGATCGTAATGCAATTGCCCGTTACGGGTTAAACGTCAGCGATGTTCAGGATGTTATTATGTCTGCTATCGGTGGTATGAATATATCACAAACCGTTGAAGGTCTTGAGAGATACCCAATCAATTTAAGATACCAGAGGGATTACAGGGACAATGTCGAAGCTCTTAAGAGAGTACTTGTTCCTCTTCCGGCAGGGGGACAAATACCATTAATGGAATTAACCGATTTCCAAATTAAAAAAGGACCTCCGGCAATTAAATCTGAAAATGCACGACCGAATGCTTGGGTCTATATAGATATAAAGGATATTGATGTAGGCACATATGTTCAAAACGCACAGGAAGTAATAAATGAAGAAATCACATTACCGGCTGGCTATTCAATAATATGGTCGGGTCAGTATGAATATATGGAAAGATCATCAAAAAGATTATTGATGGTTGTTCCGTTAACATTATTGCTCGTTATTGTGCTCTTGTATATGAATACTAAATCGGTATTAAAAACAAGTATCATTTTACTTGCGCTGCCATTTTCGATGGTTGGTTCTATTTGGTTTTTATATCTCGCCGATTATAACATAAGTGTAGCGGTATGGGTGGGTATAATCGCTCTGCTCGGTATAAGCGCCGAAACCGGTGTTGTCATGCTGCTATATCTCGATATTGCATACGATAAATTCAAAAAACAAGGATTACTAAACTCATTAAGTGATTTGAGAGAAGCAATTTTTGAAGGCGCCGTTAAAAGAATAAGACCGAAAATGATGACGGTTATGACAACTATGCTTGGGCTACTCCCGATTTTAATAGGTGTCGGAATCGGTTCAGATGTAATGAAAAGAATTGCAGCTCCAATGGTTGGCGGTATTATCACAAGTTTTATAATGGAGTTAACCTTATTTCCGGCAATATTTTTCATAATTAAGAAAAAAGAAGTAGAGCAATTATCTTCTTCCAAATCGGTAAATGATACAAAACAAATTGAAGGAGAATAAAAATGAAAGAAATTAAAGCATATGTACGAAAAGAAAAGGCAGACATCGTTATAGAAAAATTGGAAGACGCCGGTGTAAGAGGAATGACAGTATTAGACGCCAACGCACTGGCTGAGTGGGCTGACAAAAATGCTTTTAGTTTTTCAATAGAATATGTACAAAAATATTCTACCGTAGTTAAACTGGAAATTGTTTGTGACGACGCAGAGACCGACAAACTTGTTAATGTAATTGCCAAGTACGGAAAAACCGGAAACCCTGGTGACGGAATGATATTCATTTCGACTATAGATTCTTCGCTAAAAATAAGAACCGGCGAAAAAAATGTTTTTTAATCAGAAGGGGACACAATGAAAAAATTAAATCTAAGTAAAGCGAAAGTATTAGTTGGTGTCACGATCCTAATTCTTGTAGGAACATTACAGGCTCAAACCGATACCAATAAAGTGCATGTTAAAAACGGTATGCACCATTCTGATGAAATGATTCATTCAGATCATGGAAATGTAGTTTGGAAAAGTCCAATTGATTTATCCGCAATTGACAAAAACGGTGACGGTATGGTTTTTCAAGATCAGATGGATTGGAATGTGATTTCTGATGAAGCTGGTGTATGCCCCTTATGCGGAATGACTCTTAAAGAAGTTTCTTTAGATGAGGCAAAGGCAAACTTACTAAGTAACGGTTTTACGGTAATTAGTTCTAATCACAAAAATAATTCCGGCAAAACTGATTCCGAAACTGCTCTTAACCAATCAACTGCATCAAAAAGTTATGATGCAGTTATCTGGAATAAATATTGTCCCGTAACCGGAAAAAAGATCAGCAAATCAGCCGAGACTCTTAAGTACGAAGGTAAAATAATAGGTTTTTGCTGCGCGGGTTCAAAACATCATGAAGTATTTCTTAAAGATCCGGAAAGATACTTAAAAAACCTTAGCAGTGATGGACAAGAGTTTATCGGCGAAAAATAATTAGAAAAATAACTTTACATAAACAATAAGGAGCAACAATGTATAATTTGAATAAAGCAGCAATAAAATTGATCGGTTTTTTCGTAACGGTTCTGCTATTGACAGTAGCAACTTACGGACAAGAAAAAACAGATACCACAAAGATGAATCATATGAAACACAATTCAATGAAAATGAATCATTCTATGATGGATTCAACCGACCATTCTAAAATGATGAATCATTCTATGATGGATTCAACAAAGCAAAACTCAATTGTTCGTGAAGAGCCAATAGACTTAAAGGCAATTGATGAAAACGGCGACGGGAAAGTATTCCAAGACATGATGGATTGGAATGTAATTTCTGATAAAGCTGGTGAATGCCCATTATGCGGTATGAAATTAAAAGAAGTCTCACTTAATGAAGCAAAAGTAAATCTAATTAGTAATGGATTCGAAGTGAAATAAAACAATTTTGGAACGGATGGTTATAACCGTTCCCCTTTTTTATATGCCGCCTTCAGGCAAGTTTTTATTAAAAATTATTTTGGAGTTTAGTTAAATGAGATGTGAAAAATGTGATGTGCAAAATAAGAGAAATGCAAACTATTGTGAAAATTGTGGAGCTAAACTTTCTTCCTCTTTGAAAAAAGGTAGTAAACCTTTACGACGTTATAAAAATCGAAACAATCAAAATATATTTAAATCAATCTTATCTATCAAGTCACTTTGGGTATTCCTAGCACTATTCTTTGGAGTATTATTGATTATTACTATTGTGGAGAAGAATTCTCCCCGTTCACTAGGTCAAAATGAAATTTTTCTCGATCAAAAGAGTAGTGATCCCGCAATCGAGGCGTCGGTATTTGATGTCGCTTCAAATTTTGTGTGTGGTTGTGGTAGTTGTGGTGAAGAGAGTCTTGATGAATGTAAATGCAATTTTGCGGTAGAAGAAAGACAATTTATTAGAGATTACCTTGAGGCAAATCAAGACAAAGAGAATGTGATTTTTGCTGTAAATGAAAAATACGGTGGACTTAAAACGGATATTAATGTTGGTAAGTCGATTAAACCAACTGATATAATTATTCCTGAAAGCGACTTTAAATTAGTGGCTACTTTCAATGATCGATTAGCCATTTATTCTCAATTCCAATGTCCGTGCGGTCAGTGTGGAATTGATGAATTGAAAGATTGTACATGTAATCACAAAAACGGTGCAGTTGAAGTTAAAGGCTACATCGACTCACAGATAGCATTAAATCTTTATTCAATTGATGAAATTGTGTCACAAGTTGCAATTAAATACGGCGGGAAAAAATTATAAACCAAAAGCTACATCAAATTATTGAAGGAAAAACAAATGTCATCAAATAAATTTTGTACAAATTGCGGTCAAAAACTTAATAGTGAATCAAAGTTTTGTAATAACTGCGGAAATCAAATTGACGGCGGCTCGTCTGTAAAAAAAGATAAAGTTTTAGGAAACGCATCTTCTTCAAAATTTAAATGGGTAAATATGGTTGTTGCTGTTCTGTTTTTCGGTGTAATATTCATTTACTTTACAACAACCAAAACTAAAGAAGAAAAAGTAATTTCCAATCAACCGCAAATTATGGAAAGCAATTCATATCCTATCGGTAATTTTACAATGAAACCAATAAATGCTGCCACACAGGATGGGAATGTTATAATATCTTTAGATGATGTAAAACAGAATAAATTTGTTTCATTCACTTACCAGGGACAAAATAGTGCTGTACCTTTGCTTGCATACATAAATGAAGATGGTCAGGTAGTTACGGCTGTAAGAATGTGCGAGCCTTGTAATTCGGAAAGCTTCCATATTAACGGTGATGAATTAGTTTGTGATGCTTGTGGCACTACCTGGGAAATAAATAATCTAAACGCAATAAGCGGTTCATGCGGTAAATATCCGCCGGATCCTTTACCGAGCAAATTGGTTGATGATAAAATAATAATTGCCGAAAGTGCGATTGCCAATTGGAGCAGAAGGGTTTAGTGAAATGAAACTGCATACAATTACATTACAAAGCATAAAACGCAGAAAAGCAAAATCATTATTCCTTGCCCTCGGGATAATACTCTCTGTCGGTTCGGTTGTTACTTTAATTAATGTAGGTAACAATGTGAATAAAAGCATCGCTGAACATCTCGATGAGTTCGGTGCTAATATTATTGTAACACCCCGAACCGACGAGGTTAATTTTAATTATGCCGGTATCAATATTTCCAGCACTTCATATCAAAAAAATGAATTAACGACTGATGATGCATTAAAGATAAAAAAAATCAAAAACGGCAAAAATATAAGCGTCCTTGCACCGAAACTTCTAAATATTGCAAAGACAGATAAAGGAAAAGTAATAGTTAGCGGTGTGAATTTCAGCGAAGAGAAAAGATTAAAAAAATGGTGGAAGCTAACCGGTAACTACCCTATTTCTAAAAATGAAATTATTCTCGGAAACCTGGCGGCAGAAAAATTAAATCTATCAATAGGGGGTAACATTGAGATTAGTACTAGTAAATATAAAATTACAGGTATATTAACCGAAACCGGTTCGCAAGATGATGAAATGATTTTCATGGATTTGACCGAAGCGGGAATCCTTTTTGATAAACAAAATAAAGTAAGTTTTATTGAAGTAGCTGCTCTCTGTTATGATTGCCCCATTGAAGAAATAGTTGCACAAACTTCTGCCATGCTTCCCGGTGCAAAGGTAACACCAATTAAGCAAGCGATTGAATCCAAAATGAGCGCAATTCATAGTTTTGAACTTTTCGCTCTCGGTATTTCTTTTGTCATTCTGCTTATTAGTATTCTGATAGTATTTGTCAACGTAAACGCTTCCGTAAATGAACGCACGAAAGAGATCGGAATTTTAAAAGCAATTGGTTTTAGAGATTCACATATATTAAAAGTTATTGTTTACGAAGTTGCATTCATAAGTATTGTATCGGGTTTTGTCGGTTATCTCATAAGCATGCCTGCCACTTCAATAATTACACCTTTCCTTACGATGGAAGGCAACTCCTCCAATGCGTTCGATTTTATTTATTTACCGTTAGCGGTCGGCATATCAGTTGTGGTTGGAATAATTGCAGGTATATACCCAGCAATTAGAGCTACCAGGATGGATCCCACCGTGGCATTCAGAGCAATATAAAAATAGGATTATAAATTCATGATCAAAATAAATGAACTCACTAAAGAATATTACTCGGGCAGCGAAAGAGTTCTTGCTGTAAACAATATCTCGCTGGAAATTGAGGATAATGAATTCCTTACTATTATTGGTCAGTCCGGCTCCGGTAAAAGCACACTTTTAACAATTCTTGGCGGCTTAAGTAAACCAACCTCAGGTTCCATAATTGTTGATGATCTTGATATTTACAGTCTTTCATCCAAACAGCTTGCAAGGTTCAGACATGAATACATCGGATTCGTTTTCCAATCATTTCAACTTGTTAATTATCTAACCGTAGAAGAGAATATTCTTCTGCCGTTATCAATAACCAAGATAAAAGATAAGGCTCAGAAGAGTTTGGCTGAAAAGTGTCTGGCATCGGTAGGTTTGGCGGGCAAGTCAAAAAGATTGATGACAGAGCTAAGCGGGGGTGAACAGCAGCGTGTTGCAATTGCACGGGCATTAATTAACGATCCGCTTATTATTCTTGCCGATGAACCAACCGGAAATTTGGACACCGAAACGAGTGCGGCAATTATGAAAATATTTTTCGATTTGAAAAGCTTTGGTAAATCTATTGTTATGGTAACCCACAACAAAGATTATGCAAAGTATGGTGATAGTAGTATTGAACTATCGGATGGTAAGATTATAAACCAAACCGGTTACACTGCTTCGCGGTTACATGAAAACAAAGCAGTTTAGTTGCAGCGCCGGTTTGTCTGTTCTTTTAATCCAATTGTTATTCGACTGAATTTAAGGAAAAAATTATGTTAGGCAGTATTTTTATAGTTATAGCGCTCTTGGCTTCTTTCTATAGTTTTTATAATTACTATCGAAGCTACAAAGGAGAACACACACTTCAGAAAGCACGCATCGGGTACCATGCAATGTCAATATCTGTAATTGTTGCTTCGGTGATTCTTCTTTACTTAATTATTACCCACCAATACCAGTACGATTATGTATTTAGTTACAGCAGCAGTGATTTGTCATTCGGACTTCTGCTTTCAACATTTTTTGCCGGGCAGCAGGGAAGTTTCTTACTATGGGCATTGTTTGGTGTTATAATCGGACTAACTCTGATGTCACACAGTCAAAAATCCGGTTCTAACGAATCAACACTTATGCTCGGTTTTATTCCGACCGTAACTTTTATTCTTGTTATGATAAGTCCGTTAATAAAAGATCCCTTCGCATATATTTGGAGCAGTACATCGTACATAGATACAAAGTATTTATCTTCAACATTACTCAATTCACCTGCTTTAAAGAACTTTCTGCTTAATGATACGGAGAACCAACGAACAGTTCTCAAAGTTGGTGAAGAACTTATTAGGGCGATTGAATACAGTGGAATCCAAATAAATCAACTGATTGTCCAAGGTAAAGGATTGAACCCTATGCTGGAAAGCTTTTGGATGCAGATACATCCACCAATACTTTTTCTCGGATTTGCGCTTGCCGGAGTTCCGTTTGCATATGCTGTATCTTCATTAATAAAAAACGAATATCAAAAATGGATAAACAATGCGTTGCCATGGGTAATTGCAACTATATTAGTTCTGGGTCTCGGAATTATAATCGGCGGTTATTGGGCTTACGGTGTACTTGGCTGGGGCGGTTACTGGGCATGGGACCCTGTGGAAAATTCGAGTCTTGTTCCATGGATTGTAAGTGTAGCACTTCTTCATACAATGATAATTCAGAAAAAATCCAAGAGCGAAAATAAACCGGGAAGTTTTGTAAAAACTAATTTACTTCTTGCCGGTTTTACTTTTGTTCTTGTTGTATATAGTACATTTCTAACTAGAAGCGGAATATTATCCGGTACTTCCGTTCACTCATTTTCCGATCCCGGTACGTTTATTTACAATGTCCTTTTTGGTTTCCTAATTCTTTTCACACTCGCGATAATTGGATTAGTTTATTATAGAAGAAGCGAAATTGAACCTCCGGAGATAAGCGATCATAAATTATTTTCAAGAGAGATCGGTTTGTTTTATGGCTCCATGCTTTTGATTGCATCGGCAGTTGCGATACTTGTTGGAACGTCGGCGCCGATTTTCGGACAAACTGTTGAAATAGAATTTTACACAATAATGAATCTACCTCTCGTAATTCTGATGAGTGCATTGATTCCTCTTTCACTTTATCTCAACTGGCGATCAAATGACTTGATACAATTTTTCAAAAGAACGATTGTAACAGTGCTTATTACATCTCTTGGTGTTGCCATAATTGTATTTCTGACAGGTATAACGGAATTTCTTTATGTTTTACTTCTATTTTCTTCAGTATTTACTATTATCGCGAATATTGAATTCATGTTCCAATCCAAAAATCTAAAATTAATGGGTGGTCATATTACACATCTCGGTTTTGGAGTCTTCTTAATTGGTGTAGTGATAAGTGCTCTTTTAAGTTATGAAAAAGAAATGGAACTAGAAAAAGAACAAGTATATTCATTTGCCGGAAATTCAATTTCGTTTAACGGCTATAGTCCTATAGAAGATGGAAAGAAATATGCTTTTGATATTAAGATTAAAGAAGAGTCCGGTTTTAAAACTGCAAAACCGGTAATGTATATCGCTGAGTATAATAATAGTTTAATGCGCGAACCATATATATTAACGGGATTTATAAAAGATATTTACATCGAACCGTTATCATTTGAACCGGGTAATTCTGCAAATCGAGAAACAGTATTATTAAGAAAGGGTATGCCTCACCAAATTGGAGAAGTAAGTGTAACTTTCGAAAAATTTGATCTTCCGGAAGATGCAATGCAGAAAATGATGGATGGTGAACAGTTTGATATACATGCAATAATTACAATTGATAAAGGCGAATACTCAAAACAGACTGATGTTATTCTTGTTCAAGGAGTTAATAAACATGTGTATGATGAGAAAACAAAAATTTCCTTTGAAATAGTAAGTTTTGATGTAGCCGGTAGTATTCAAATCAGTATCGATAACAATAACCAATTTGCCAGTTTCACAAATGATGTTTTAACTGTGAGGATTAGTGAAAAACCGTTCATAAGTTTAGTTTGGATTGGTATTCTAGTCATGGCAATGGGGCTCATCATTGTTGTGGTGAGGCGAATGAGTTTTTCATAAATTATTATTTATACGTAGCGAACCTCTAAAATAATTTGTACAAATGATTTTTTTGTTTAAGTAAAATCATCAAATATGTCCTTAAAATTTATCGAATAAATTGAAAGTACAACAGCACAATTTCTAATTGGCACTGTCCAAAATTTTTATAAATCTCTATAATATAAAAAGAGCATTTTCTTTAAAGCATCATCAGTGAGAAAAAGAGATTCTGATTCTGTTACCTTTCTAAACTGCCGATGAAGTGCTTCGAAGGCATTGGTGATGAAAATAAAGGTACATATTTCTGCGGGATATTTGAAAAATGTAGCAAGATTATCCCAGATGTTTCTACATGATCTCACAACCAAAGAATATTTATTCCCC
>JAGFIY010000053.1 GCA_024103215.1 Melioribacteraceae bacterium
TAATTTTAAGCTATATCAACATCTTTACAGAGATAAACATCCTGAATTAAATTAAGCAATTTCACACCTTCTTCCATCGGACGCTGGAATGCTTTACGTCCGGATATCAATCCCATTCCGCCGGCACGCTTATTTATAACAGCAGTTTTGACAGCTTCTGCAAAATCATTTTCTCCTGAAGCACCACCGCTATTTATCAACCCAGCTTTACCCATATAATTATTCATAACTTGATAACGGGTTAAATCTATGAGGTTATCTGTCGTTAGGTCCTCATAAACTTTCTTGCTGGTTTTACCGAATTTAATTGCATTATAACCGCCGTTGTTTTCAGGCATTTTCTGCTTAATAATATCGGCTTCGATTGTAACACCGAGATGGTTTGCCTGACCGGTAAGATCAGCAGAAACATGATAGTCTTTGTCCTTCTTAAATTCATTGTTTCTGAGATAACACCATAAAATTGTAGCCATCCCCAATTGATGTGCATATTCGAAAGCTTCGCTTACTTCGATAATCTGCCTTGAACTTTCCTCCGAACCGAAATAAATTGTTGCACCGACTGCTGCTGCACCCATGTCGAATGCTTGATCGACACTTGCAAACATTATTTGATCGTATTTATTCGGATAAGTGAGTAGTTCGTTATGATTAATTTTTACGATGAACGGAATTTTGTGGGCATATTTTCTGGATACCATTCCCAGAACGCCTAAAGTTGATGCAACAGCATTACAACCGCCTTCGATTGCAAGTTTAACAATGTTTTCTGGATCAAAATATACTGGGTTTGGGGCAAACGATGCTCCAGCTGAATGTTCTATGCCCTGATCAACAGGTAGGATTGACATATAACCAGTTCCGGCTAATCTTCCTGTTTGATAAATCCATTCGAGATTGCCAAGAACTTTGTTCGGGCGGTCACTGTTGATAAACACACGGTCGACAAAATCTGGTCCCGGCAGCGTAAGTTGTTCTTTCGGAAATTTTGCCTTATAAGTTAAAAGCGATTCGGCTTCCGAACCAAGATATTCTTTAATTTTTTCGATCATAGCTTCTCCTTTTATTTCAAATTGTAATTAAAAAATCAGTTGAAGTACGCTACTACTCCTAAATGTATAGTAACCAAATCCGTAGTGGATTTTAAAACATCGTAATAAACATTACCGTTTGTTTCATCAATTGTAATCGAACCTTCTGCTAGATACTCTGCTTTAGTTCCGAAAAGATATCTTCCTTTTAGATCGAGATAAAGCGAGGTAATATCACCAAGACCTTCGCCAATTTTTATCAGCAATCCCGCACCACCACCGTAGCTCCAAGTGAAATCATCAAAATTTGTTGAGGTTGCAATATCATTTGCGATGTCCCATTCGCTTTCTATACTTGTACTCGTTGAAATATAAGCGCCACCGCCCAGTGCTTCCAAATAGGGCCGCCAAGTTCCGGTAAACGGCGAAATTTGAACTAATAAATGAAAATTGAAAATACTGTTAGTTCGGCTTACATCAACAGTTACATCCGGAATTGTTAGACTGAATCTCCGCGATTCTCTTTCTTCTCCATAAATTAAATATCCGATATTGGCTCCCACTGTAATTGGTTTAAGTTTATTAGGACTCCACAATGTTCCATGAAATTGAAGTCCGTAACCAAGTCTGTCAACATTTTCTTTAAAATCACCTTGAGGAAAGCCAAGCATAATGCTTCCTCCGGCGGTTTGAGGCAGTACTTGACCGGTAAAAACTATCATTAACAATAAAAAGAACGTAGATTTTTTTATCATATTTATCCCTCAAAATAAAGTTTAAATATACTTAAAATTGCCGAATTTAGTAATTAGTATAAGTGAAGGGAAATCGAATAATTTTCAGTTTACTAAAGATTGCGCAAAATTTTTGAATAATTTTCCAGATATTCTGGAATTTTTTTTGAACGATACTGCATAATGAATCTTGGATGATCGAAATAGATTATGCTGTCGAAAAATCCTATCTCATTATTAATTTCTTTTAAATATTCTGCATTCTTCTTTCCAAAAGAAATTGCAATTTTATTTGAAGCTCCAAAATTGATCTGATCATTGAATGTTTTAAGAATATGCGGTTTTAGAATTCCATAAATCTTTTTAGAATCATAATAGTTAAAATTCTTTTCATCCTTAATCAACGCAAGCGGGAAAAGTGCGGTTATAAAAAATTTTTTGTAGAATTTTTCTGTTCCTCCAAATTCATTTATTAGATTGTAAACAAAACGGCTTGACAATTCGTGCCGCTTATCGAATGAGTTCTGAATCCCGCATTTCCTTTCAAGATTAATTGGATCGGTAAATGCTATACCCGTAATCCCGCCGCCGAATCTTCCGGGGTTTATTCCGACAATAAAAATTCTTTCATTATCATCATCATAAAACTTGGTAAAGAAACGATTTACAATCTCTCTAACTTCATTCGATTGGTAAGGATTTAAACAACTTACGTTTTCGGGAAGATTTTCCGGTATGTTTTGATTCAAAAAAAATTTTACCGCATTAGTAGAGAACATACAAATACCAAATTATTTATCCTTTCTATAAAGAATTGTTACTTTATCACGAGTCACAAAGAGAAAAGCTTTTAACTTGTTTTTTAGTCCGGCACCTTTAATTTCCTTTACCCAAGTGTTTATATATCCGCTGCGTGTTTTCTTTAACTCAGTCAAATTATTTTCAAAAGCAAATTTTTTTAGATCAGATTTTGAGAAAGTGTGAGGGTGTCCTTTGTCGATCACCATCTTTTCCATCAAGAACCTTATAAAAATTCCCCATAGATGATAAGTGTTCTGTTTGAAGTATAAAAATCCTTTCGGCTTTAATACACGTGATACTTCTTTCATAACCTTGCTTGGATCAATACAGTGATCAAGAACATTATCCATAATAACAAGATCAAAATAATTGTCGTCAACTGGAATTGCTTCACCTGCGGCAGTAAAATATTTTACATTATTATCGCGCTGATGACTGAACTCTTCAACCGACGAATAAAAACCTTCCAGCGGATCAATAGCATAACGGTTTTCACTTTGCTTTAAGTATGTTATTATGCCGCCGGCACCGCTTCCTATTTCAAGAATTTTTGTTTCAGGTTTTATTTCAAAATGACTGGAAATAAAATTCAGCATATCCCCGGCAAACTCTTTATAAAAATTAAAATCAACGATATCCTTTCGCTCAGCCCACCAATTTTTTTCATATTCCTGCGCTTTGTTCCAACGTGATGTATCTTGATTCAACAAAATTTCATTTTTCATTTTCAATCTCTTTTTCAAAATATATTTTAAACGATTTGGTACTCGTTCCCACGGTGACTTCCAATTTTTCGTCAGTTAAAAAATTATATTCCATTCTTTTCGGAAAATCATGCCCGGGATTTTCGAAGACAAATTTGGATTCGCTGCTTTCAGTAAGTTTAAAAGGAACCGGAAATTCATTGTGCTTTACTTTAGCCAGATAGAAGATCTCATCGGACATTTCAATTATTCTCAAAGTTTCAGTTAACTTCTTTGTGCCATCTCTTTTATTTATTGAATAGCTATATCCTTCGTAAGTAAAATCACCGGCTTTTTCCCAAACTTCAATTATAGCAGAATTTTCATCTTGTGAAATCCATCTACCTAAGAATATTCTTAAGTCTTCCAGCTTTTTACCTACGGATATACTAGCTGTGAAAATCATAACAATGATAAGCGGGTTGAAAAAGATTCTCTTCATAAAATGATTCTGAAAATAGTAGAAGCAAAATAATGATACGTGCGGTAAGTGCAAAAACAAAAAGGGCTTTGGACAAAATTTATCGTCAGCCCTTAGATCTAAAGATCACCACATTTTATTTTTCAATGGAAATTGTAATACCATAAAGTTCTTGATTTGTTGGCGGAGTTGTGTTCCAATCGCCCGGTGAATGAGAATCATCGGTTCTATAACAAAGTACGTAATCTCCTTTAGCAAGTGAAAAGGTTCCGGAAAACAAACGGTTTTTCGAACCTCCGCCAGCATGAGTTGTTTTCTGATAAGTCATTTCCCAAATAACGTTTCCTTCTTCATCTTCAATCCATCCGTAATCATACATTCTTGATGATTGCCCTTCTCCGATAGTGATAATTCTAATTTCTGTTTCATTCTCCAATTTGAATGCTTTTTTATAATCTCTATCATCAACAACACCTGTAATTGCAGCGATAATATTTTCACTCTTATAATTCTTCGGATCAAATTTTGAATGCTGATCTGCATCTTTTTTATCTGAAGGCCATAAAGTTATTCCCCACATTTTAGGATTAAAGGGAGGAGCAGAATTCCATTTACCGAAAGCGTGGGAATCATCAGTTGAATAGTAAGCAATGTAATTCCCGGCAGTCAAATAAATTGTTTCCTCAACCAATCTGTTTTTTGCAGCACCGCCGGCATGTGTTATTTTAGGATTATCGAGCATATTCCAAACTGATTCACGCGTATCCGCATTAACAATCCAACCGTAATCCGATAGTCTTGAAACATTTGTGCCTTCTCCCATACAATAAACTCTAATGTTCATATCTTTCTTTAAATGAAAACCTTGGGATAGATATTCGGAATTACGGACTTTAATAATTTCTGCAATCGGCAGAAGCATATCGGTTTGTCTGAAATCTTTAACAAATTTTTTATCGGAAGAATTTTCTAACCAAAGAGTAATTCCCCAAAACTGCGGATCTTCCGGTGGAAGCACGTTCCAAAAATCGTATGAATGAGAATCATCAGTGATGTAATTCAAAAGATAACTTCCTGCAGGAAGTTCGATATAATCTTCCACTATTAAGTTCTTTCTTCCTCCTCCGGCAGACATTGCTTTCCGGCCGTCCATACGCCATACAATTTCAAAAGTTTCTGCGTCAGTTATCCATCCATAATCATAGAGCGAAGTGTCATAACCTTCGCCTATACAATAGATTCTAAACTTTAAATCTTTTTCGAGAGTAAATCCAACTTCGAAACTTTCATCATCGCCGACTCTATTTATTGAGACCGCAGCATTTTCAAGAGCCTTTGCAAGCAGCATATTTTTATCCACTTGTTCAAAGTTGTCTTCACTTCCCGAAACCGTCAAATTAAGTTTAGAGATATGACGATTTCTGAATTTTCCTTCGCGGTCGAAAATTTTCCTTACCAAATCATTTAGACCGTTTATCACTTTATGATCGTCCACTTCATTGCCGGCAAAATAAATTTCGTAATCGCCCGCATCGAATTCAGCCTTTTCTTGAAAATCGTAAATACCGCTGTCTTCTTCAAATGAACCTGTATCTTCTAAATGCCATACAACTTTTCTTGTTGCTGAGTTTAAAATCCAAGCATAAAAATACATTGAGTTATTGAAATCATCGAAAGATGCTGCTGTTCCTTTTATCGTAATTGAACCAGGATGCTTTAAAGCAAACGAAGCCGAAGAAATTTCCCCAACCGGCATCGTTTCAATTTCTATTACATTTTGAGCAAAAGACAAAGTGACAGATAACAAAATTGTCATGAATATAATTTTTATTAATGAGATTTTATGTCCCATATATTCCTCTATTAATATCTACTAAGGTTTAGACGTGTAATTTACCTAGATGTTACGACAATTATCCGCTTTGGACAGACTTATTTAAGCAGCTGCATTTTCCTTATGAGGCGATGTTCTCCGTTTGAAGTAAGACGATAGAAATAAATTCCGCTCGGAAGATTTTCGGCATTAAATTCAACACTGTATCTTCCGGGATTTTTATGCCCATTAACAAGTGTTGAAATTTCTTTGCCAAGAAGGTCGTAAATTTTTAGTGTAACAATGCCTTCGGTTGGTAGTTCATATTCAATGATTGTTACCGGATTAAACGGATTAGGATAATTTTGAAAGAGTGATAATTCACTTGGGACTATATTTTCAATCTCGATCTCAAGTGTTTCCAAATATTTAAATGCGCCGTCAGTGTCTATCTGTTTCAATCGATATTTGTTTTTACCGACAGAAGGATTTTCATCAATATAGACATACTCTTTCGGGCTGCTGCTGTTTCCGTGACCATTGATAAATGCAATCTTTTCCCAAATATCGCGGGAGTTAGATTTTTCCACATCGAAACCGTAATTTTTTGTTTCAGTAGCTGTTTGCCACACCAATTTAATTTTATTCTCAACAATCTCCCCATCAAAAGAAACTAATTCAACTGGAAGTCCATCTTCCGCAAAGGTACTGGCAAGTGCATTTGCCATTTTAGTCCAGTCTGCTTCAGTTTCTCTCAACTTCACTTTTGCCTGCTCCAAATGTAGAAATCTTCCGGTATTCACAGTTGCGTTATCGTCGCAAGGATCAGGTGCACCATTAATTAATCGCCCTTGTGTGTTGACAAGTCCGCGTAGCTCAGTCCAGTTTTGATCTTCATGAACTATGACAAAAGTTAGAGTTGCATCTTGAGTTAAAAGATTTGTTCTAAGTAGATCAAGATAATCAACGGGTGGTGTATCACTTTGAATTCCGTTACTCATTATTAAATCAGGATCATTTCCATCTTTCGAAAAGCCGTGCAGTTGAATTGTTATCATATCCGAAATTCGATTTTCCATTCTTTCTGTTGTTTTATGCAAAGTTCCGTTTACGACGTGAGGCTGATCTGAGATTCGATATTTCTCTGAAGATCCAGTACATACACTTGTTGTTCCGTCACAATCCGTAAACGCAGAATTGTTACATCTGTATATTCCAGTCAGAAAAAATGCACGAGCACCAATTTCCTTGAATACAAAAAAGCCTTGTTTGCCGGTATTGAATTCGTTCTTAGGATGAGGTGATTGAATGAACAACTTTGTTCTTCCTGGAGAAGGATTATAAATAAACGTGCCCCAATAATTAGTAGAAGCTTGAGTTTGTTCGAGAACATAATAAAGTTTTGACTGATTGTCTCCGTTATCCGTAAATGCTAAAAGCCTGTAATCGATCTGATTAGCATAAATAGCAGCATCGGAATAATCGGCGGACAATAGTTTTGAAATTGTTGAATCCCAATCTGCTAATTGTTGGACTGTGGGACTTTGATATTCGTTTGTACCTTCGGTATCTATCATATTTGTGATAATGCTGTCAACGTGAGTTCTTAGGTTTGCGGTATAAGGAATTTGTGCAAATGAATTTGAGATTAAAAATCCCAAAAGAAAAATTACTGTGGTTCGTATCATACAATTTTTCAGAATTATTATTAAATAAAAATACTAAATGTCCAATTAAAATTGGCAATAAATTTTTGATTGTAAAATATTAAGTGATTTTGAACAAAAATCCCGTAGATTTTTCCACGGGATTATCATTTTTTACTTAATATATGATGCTTCGAACAGTTCTTGAAGTGAGGTGATAGGATTTGAAGGAGATAAATGTTTTGCCAAAAATTTCCAGATATCAAGTCTAATTTCCTTTCCAATTTTAGTATCGATTCTGTCAAATGAATGTCCTCCTGGTATATCTTCGAATATTCTATACTCAAATTTTTTACCATCTGCTTTAAGTGATTTAATCAGATGTTCAACCTCAAGAACATTTACATCGTCGTCGATTGTATTTGTATGAATCAGCAGCGGAGTATTTTGAAACTTGTGAGTATTCCAAGCAGGAGATCGTCTTTTGTATTCTTCAACATCTTCATATGCTGTTTTACCGATGTGATATTCAGCCGAATATAAATCTCTATAATCATCAGTGTAGTAGCCCATCCTCGCAATTAGATCGCTAACCGGAACCCCGGCAAATGCAACTTTGTAATCGTCGGGATATTCGAAAATATTCATTAATGTTATTAAACCGCCGTGACTCCAACCAATGATGGCGATTCTATCATCGTCAATAAACTCATAATTTTCGACCATATAATTTCTTGCGCTGTAAACGTCTTCAATCTCAAGTCCGCCGTAATCAATTCTTTCATAATGAGCTTTGCCATATCCGGTGCTGCCTCTATATTCGGGAGCAGCAACTATATATCCCTGATAAATAAGCTCTTTAACTATGTGAGTGTAGTATGTCGTAAAATCACCATGAACTCCTCCGTGAGGAAAAACAATCAACGGATACTTTTTGTTAAGGTCAAGATCTTTGGGCAGAAAAACATAGTTCCAAAATTTCCAAGGATTGTTCACACCCATAGCAGTCTTGTTTTTGAAATTTTTCTCTGAAGGCGGGCCTGTAATAAATACCTTATCGATAAAAGCTACATCTTTCAAACGTTCAAACCAAATAACATCATCGATTTTTTTCTCCAACACATCCAAACGGTGCTGTAGATTTTCATTGTTCTTCTTTAATTGATTGATTGTTTCGGAATCATTATTTGAATTTACTTGGGCGAATAATACAAAAGGAACAATGATAATTAATAAAAAAAGTTTCTCAATTTTCATTTTTACACTCTCGATCGATTAATCAATTTTATCTAAATAAAATAATTTATTTTACGACACCAACGCTGTTTAATATTTTTTGAAATCGCGGGTCATTTCGATAATCATTCCACAATGAACTAGTAAGAAAAAATACCCCGCCCAATCTTTCCTTCACAGCAAGTTCAAGTCTCTCGAATGCTTTATCGAATTCATTTAATCCGAAGTAGACTATTGCAATATCCATATGAAGCAGGCTTGTAGAATCTTCTTTCTCTCTTTCAAGCAATTTATTGAGAAGATCTTTGGCTTCCTCAGTTTTTCCCGTCTTACCGTAAACATAAGCAAGAGGAGTAATTCCCCTTTTTGGATCACCGGTTTTTATTTGCGCCAGCTTGAAATACTTAATTGCACTTTCAAGATCGCCTTTAAGCCAGTAGGTCCAACCCAGTCCGGAATAAGCGTTTCTAAATTCCGGATCGAGTTCAATGCAATGATGATATAGATTTAATGATTCGTCAAATTTTCCCATTTCGTAATAGACACTGGCTAAAAAGCTTATAATCGGCAGTGAAAGGGGATCGAGTTCGTGTGCTTTTTCTGCATAGGTTTGAGCTTTGGGTAAATCGCGTATTGCAAGTAGATAGTAAGTATAATAGTGATATACATCCGCCGAATTTGGGTTAAGCTCCATTGCTTTCTTAAATCTAAATTCTGCTCCACTCCAATCCCATTCGAAAAAGATTTTAACCATTCCCATTGCAAGTTGACTATCGCTCAATTCTGAATTGAGTTCAAGTGCTTTTTCGGCAGCTGTTTTTGCAAGCGGATAGTATTCTTTAGGGTGTCTTAATCCCATTGCTCCCAAATAAATATAGCATCCAGATAAATCGGCATAAGGCAGCGGCGAATCCGGTTCAAGTTTTATTGCTTCCTTAAAACAATCAACGGCTTTAAGAATATATTCGGGAGTCCATTTGTTCCAATAATATACCCCCTTTAAATACTTGTTATACGCGTCAAGACTTTTAAATCGTTTTGGACTTTTATCTTTGATCGGTTTGCTTGTGTCGAGTTTTTCACACAAAACTTGAGTAATTTTTTCTGCAATTTGGTCTTGAACTTCAAAAATGTTATCCAACGAATGATCAAAATTATCCGACCAAATATGAAATCCATTTTCGGAATTAATTAACTGAGCTGTTACACGAACACGGTTTCCCATTTTTCTCACACTTCCCTCCAAAACCGCCGTTGCGTTTAGTTCGTTCCCGATTTGGCGTATATCAATATTCTTCCCCTTATAAGAAAAACTTGATGTACGAGAAATAACGCGCAGATTGTTTTGTTTAGCCAAAAGATTCAAAATCTCTTCCGATATTCCGTCGCTGAAATATTCATTTTCGGGGTCGTTGCTCATGTTGATAAATGGAAGCACCGCAATGCTGTTTAGATTTCCCGAACGTTTGTTGAATTCATATTCGCTTGGTACGTTTATGCTGGAGTTTGTAATCGCAAAGATCTCGATGGGTCTTGCCACGTTTTTCAGTTTTACTCTGCCGAGTGATCTCGAAGATATTTCGGGATGATTTATTATCTCGTCATTTATTTTCTCCGAAATTAAGATTCCTCCGGCTACTGAAAGCGACTCAATTCTGCTTGCAATGTTCACACCGTCACCAAGTACTCCGGAATCATCGTAAATAACATCACCCATATGGATTCCGATTCGCAAAGGAATTATTATTTCGGTTTTAAGCCGCTGCTGGATATGAATCGCACAGTTAACTGCTTCGACTGCGCTTCCAAAGACTGAGAGTGTGCCGTCCCCATAAAATTGAAGAATTTGCCCTTTGTGTGCCGTTATTTCTTCATCGAGAATTTTTCGTTGAATATCACGATTCTTCTTTGCTTCACTCTCGTTTTTCTGCATAAGAGATGTGTAACCCTGCATATCAGTGAACATAATTGCGGCAAGAATTCTTATTGTATCGGTCTTATGAATCATTTTATAAAATTATATCAAACTCAAGAAAATTGCTACTTAAATCACAATTTAAAATAAAAAAAGCTGTTACTCATAAAAGAATAACAGCTTTAATCAAATTATAAATTCGTTTATTCAGTATGTGCGATCCAGTTGCCGCCAATCGCTGTTAATTGAGTGTCTCCCCAGACAGATGCTTTAACCACAAATCCGTCGCGGCTTACCGCAACAGCTTCAACCGAATATCTCATTTTTGTGTCTTTAACAGCATCGAGAACCGTAATTGAAAGAACAACATTAGGTTTTGACTCGAAAGGTTTCTTAAAGTTCACTTCAAGTTCGACCGTTCTTTTACCTTCATTTTTGTCGAGAGTAAAATGTTTAGTGTTAGCATCAAAGAAATAACCGCCGCTTTGAACTTGAGGTTGAGCCTGTGCGTTTAAGAATAATCCCAGCATCAAAAGAACAATACCGGTCAACCAAACTTTTTTCATAACTCCTCCTTTTTTCATTGTTGAAATAGTTAACTTCTTTTAGTGATCTTATATTAAGTTTAAAATCCGTAATTATCAACTCGAATTCAAATTTTATGAGCAGTTGTTGAACCATTTAAAATATCCAGAACAGAGTTAATTTTATATGTCGGTTCCGGCATCGAATTTCCGTTGCCGAAAATCTTTACTCCAGTTGTAACAAGCGCGGAATCAACGCCAATTCTTTCAGCCATTGCAATGTCGGTTTCCAATCTATCTCCCACAAGAAGGCAAGTTTTATTGGGGTCACAAATTCTTGTTTTAATTTCTTCTATCATAAATTCGGACGGTTTTCCGAAGTGCTGTTCTAATTTTCTGTGACAGCGTTTTTCTAGTGCCGATATTGTTGCACCAGCGTCCATTATCTCCCCGTTTTCTACAGGGCAGGTGTCATCGATATTTGCAGCGTAAAAATGTGCCCCGTTCTCTATTGCTTTTGCTGCAATCTCAAGTTTAGAAAAATCGAATGTCCGATCAAGGGTTATAATAACGATTTTAATTTCGGCTGGATCTTTAGAATACTTCAATCCCGAATTTGTAAGCTCATTTATAAAAGATTTTTCACCAATTGCGTAAAAGTTTTCGTCAAAATGATTTTCAACGAGGAATTTTTTTAAAACAACCGTTGAATTAATGATTGAATCCGGCTCTATGTTTAGTCCGTTTCTTTTCAAAAATTTGTAATAATCATTTACGCTTCCGGTAGTTTTGTTTGAGATAAAAATATATTCTTTCCCGAGCGAATTTAATCTATCGATCAATTCAACAGCTCCGTTAATAAGCTTTTCGCCAAGATAGATTGTTCCATCAAGATCAAAAATGAACGTTTCATATTTTGATAGAAATTCCATTAGAGATCAATTTCCTGTCTCATTTTTTCAAAAGATTTCTCAATTGATTTCGGGAAATAATCTAGTTCTTTTTCAGCTTTTTGTATGACTAATCCCGATTTAAGAGGTCTACGAGCTGCTTGATTCAAATCTTCTGTCTTAATTCTCTTTATTAAAGATTTTTCCAAATCAAAGAAATCGGCAATCCTTAATGTGAATTCGTAGCGATTTAAAACTTCCCTTCCTCCGATGTGATAAATTCCGACTGCTTTTTTCCGTATTGCTGCGTCAATTGCCTTTACAAGATCATCAATGTATGTTGGATTATTATATTGATCATCAACAATTCTTATCTCATTCCCTTCCCTCAATGAAGTGACTACCCATTTCACGAAATCGGGTCTGCCATATTTGACGGGACCATAAAGGACATTTGTTCTAATTATTGTATAATCTCCACCGGAAGCAACAAGAAGATTCTCGCTTGCAAGTTTTGTTCTGCCATAATATCCAACAGGGTTTACTGGTGCATCTTCAGTATATGGTCCTTCTTTTCCGTCAAAAACATAGTCGGTGGAAATGTGAATTAAATGTGCATCAATCACCTTGGAGAAATACATCAGATTTTCGACACCTTCAACGTTAATCCTCCAAGCAAGTTCTTTTTCAGTTTCGCATTTGTCAACGTTGGTGTATGCTGCTGCATTAATTACAACATCTGGATAGAATTCGTTAAAAATCTTCTTAACATCCTTCCTCACTGAAATATCGAGCTCTCTGTAATCAATTCCGGGAATAAATGATTCTTTTTCATTTGAACAGCAGAGAAGTTCAACATTATTATCAGTATAATAATAATGAACGAGCCGCTGTCCCAACATTCCGTTCGACCCGATTATCAAAATTCTTTTTTTGATTAGTTCGCCTGTTGTTTTATAATTTTGACTCATAATACTAATATCTTAATCCTGAACGATTTTACAATTCTTAAAATTTCGACAAATATATTAAGAATTATTGCTCTCGCAAAATAACAGAAAATTTTTTAAGTCATTTTGATTTAACGCAGACTAATAACCCAATAATTTTTATAACCGATAAAATTGATTAGCTTTCGAACGCTGTAAAAAATTTTTTAAAAGAAAGGTTTATTTAATGAGGATCGGAATTACTTGTTATCCTACTTACGGAGGAAGCGGTGTTGTTGCCACTGAACTGGGAAAAGAACTAGCATCAAAAGGTCATCAAATACATTTTATAAGCTATGCACTTCCGCACAGATTAGCACACTTTGTTGAGAACATTTACTTTCACGAAGTTGAAATCAGCTCTTATCCGCTGTTTGAGCACCAACTTTACGGACTTTCTTTATCGAGTAAAATGCTTGAAGTTATAGAATATGAAAATCTTGATCTTATCCATGTACACTATGCAATTCCACACGCAGCAAGTGCATATCTTGCAAAGCAAATGCTTAAGAAACAATCTAAGGATATTAAAATTATAACAACTCTGCATGGAACAGACATAACCCTTGTCGGACTTGAGCCTTCGTTTCTTCCTTTAGTAAAATTCAGCATTGAAGAAAGCGACGGTGTTACTGCTGTTTCAAGATTTCTGAAAGAGAAAACAATAACAAATTATCACATTGATAAAGAAATAGAAGTAATAACAAATTTTATCGACATCGAAAAATACAAACCTGTATGTCACGAGGAATTCAAAAAGCACATTGCTCCAAACAACGAAAAAATACTTGTGCATGTTTCAAACTTTAGAAGGGTAAAACGTGTGCCTGACACAATTCGAATTTTGGAGTTGGTGAAAAAAGAAATTCCCGCTAAATTACTCCTTGTGGGAGACGGACCGGATAGATCTGAATGCGAAAGACTAGCACGCGAACTCCAACTTGAAAAAGATGTAATCTTTCTTGGAAAACAGGACGGACTTGCGGAAATTCTTAGTGCATCAGATGTTTTTTTGATGCCTTCTCAATCAGAAAGTTTCGGACTTTCGGCTCTTGAAGCAATGTCATGCGGGCTTCCCGTCGTTAGCTCAAGTGTAGGCGGACTTCCGGAGTTGATCCTTCACAATGAAGTCGGATTTATTGCAGAGTTCGGCGACGTTGAAAGAATGTCAAAATACACAATTGAACTTCTTCAAAACGAGAAGAAATATAATAGCTTTTCTAAAAAGTCCCGAGAACGTGCTGTAAAATATTTTGAAAAGGATAAAATAGTTCCCCAGTACTTGGCTTATTACGAGAAAATTCTTAACTCCTAACCGTTTATAGCCATTCGTCCGATGGAATAATACTTAAACCCGAGTTCAAGCATTTTCATCGGTGTGTAAATATTTCGTCCGTCAAAAATAACCGGATTTATTAGTAAATCTTTTAATTTATCGAATTCAGGATTTCTAAATTCATTCCATTCGGTTATGATCAATAATGCATCGGAATTTTCGAGTGCCGAATATTGATCTGCTGCATATTCAATAGAATCTTTCAAATAGAACTTTGCATTTTCCATTGCCGCAGGATCATACGCGCTTACTTTAGCGCCGGCTTCAAGTAAGCCATTAATCACAACCAAAGAGGGTGCTTCTCTCATATCATCAGTGTTGGGTTTAAATGCCAAGCCCCAAACCGCAAACTTTTTCCCTTTAATATCGTTGCCGAAATAATCCAATACTTTTTCAACAATTATGGATTTTTGGCGTTCATTAATCCTATCAACTAGAGAAAGCAATGTGATTTCGCTGCCGACAGTCTGCGAAGTCTTCGTAAGTGCCTTAACATCCTTTGGAAAACAAGAACCACCGTAGCCGATGCCCGGAAATAAAAACCTTTTCCCGATTCTGGTATCCGTACTCATTCCTTTTCTTACCAAATCAACGTCAGCACCTACCTTTTCACAGAAATTTGCCAGTTCGTTCATAAACGTAATTCTCATTGCCAGATATGAGTTTGAAGCATATTTTGTAACTTCGCTGCTGAAAGGATCCATTTCGATTATAGGATTTCCTTGGCGTACAAAAGGCTCGTACAATGTTCGCATCAGTTGTTTTGATCTTTCATCAGTTGCTCCGAAAACGATCCTATCAGGTTTCATGAAGTCATCTACCGCAAAACCTTCTCGAAGAAATTCCGGATTCGACACAACATCAAAATTTTTGAGCCCATGTTTTTCTAAAATTTCTTTAATCTTTGAAGATGTGCCCACAGGAACAGTGCTTTTGTTAACTATTACTTTAAATTCCTCATCGCCGTTTTCTTTCAAAATTTTTCCGATCTCGTCAGATATTTTGAATACGTACTGTAAATCTGCCGATCCGTCCTCCCCTTGCGGTGTTGGAAGACACAAAAATATCAATTGTGAGTTGAGGACAGCATGTTTAAGATCGTCTGTAAATTCCAATCGTTTCTTGGCAATGTTTCTGTAAAATAAAATATCGAGACCGGGTTCATAAATCGGTATTTCTGCATTTTTTAATTTCTTCAATTTCTCGGGATTATTATCCACACAGACAACATGATTTCCCATTTCGGAAAAACAAGTTCCCGAAACGAGTCCGACATAGCCTGTACCAATAACTGAAATTTTCATTTAATTTTCTCCGTATAAAATTCAATAAACAAAATCTTTTTCAATATCCTTAAATAGCTTAGCTTGTTGATCTTTTTGAGAAACTATCGGGTTTTCAATCTTCCAATCAATTGCCAATTGAGGATCGGAATATAAAATTCCTCTTTCGCTTTCTTTATCATAAACTTGAGTGCACTTGTAGCTAAAAATTGCTTCATCTGATATTACCGAAAATCCATGCGCAAATCCTGGCGGAAGCCAGAACTGCTTTTTGTTTTCTTCGGATAGAATAACCGCAACGTGTTTTCCGAAAGTTTTAGAATCAAATCGAATATCAACAGCAACATCCAAAACTTTGCCGAAAATAACCTGACACAATTTTCCCTGGGCAAATTTACCTACTTGATAATGTAATCCTCTGACTGTTCCCTTTTTGGATTTCGAAATATTATCCTGAACAAAATCAAAGTTTAAGCCGAGATCGTTATATCGTTTTTTATTGAACGACTCAAAAAAATAACCGCGGTCATCTTCGAATACATTCGGCTCAATTATAAGCAGTCCGTCTATTTCAGTTTTTCGTACATTCATTTATAGCCTAAAATTTTGGATTTTTATGCCAGGTCCAAGCGGAAGAAATAATTGCGGTTAGATCAAATTTGGGCTGCCAGCCAAGAACCTTGTTTGCATTTTTATTGTCCGCCACGAGAATTGCCGGATCGCCTTCTCTTCTTCCACTGATTTTATAGTTTAAATTCCTTCCGGTTATCTCTTCTACTTTCCTGATTATTTCAAGTACGGAGTAACCATTTCCCGTTCCAAGATTAAGAATTAATGATTTTTTCTGATCTACAATGTAATCAATCGCTCGCAAGTGAGCATCAGCCAAATCGATAATATGAATGTAGTCACGGATACAAGTACCGTCCTCAGTATCATAATCATCCCCAAAAATAAAAAATGGCCTCGAGTTATCAAGAGCATTTTTAAGTACAATTGGAATTAGATGAGTCTCGGGATCGTGCTTTTCACCAATATCCCCTTCAGGATCTGCCCCGGCTGCATTAAAATATCGCAAAGCTGCATATTTCAGATTATAAGCACGGGAATAATCTACAAGAATCTGTTCAATAAAATACTTTGTAAATGCATAAGGGTTTATAGGTTTTATACTTTCGGATTCGGTAATAGGGACCTTATTAGGATTACCGTAAAGCGAGCAGGTTGAAGAAAAAATAAAATTGTCGATTTTGTTTTCAACACAGGCAGTAATTAAATTTAAGCTTCCCACTACGTTGTTGTTGTAATATAGAGAAGGAGATTCAACAGATTCTCCCACGTAAGCAAATGCGGCAAAATGAACAACACAATCAATGTCGAATTGTTTTATCTCGTTTTGGAGTGCTTCTTTATTGCACAAATCAACCTGTCTAAACTCAATTTCTGCTGGAATTGATTCTTTGCTGCCCCTGCTTAAATTGTCAAAAACTACAACATTGTGACCCTTTTTTAAGGCTTCCCTAACGAAGTGAGAACCAATGTAGCCTGCTCCGCCGGTAACTAATAAATTCATATTTTCTCGAAAATTTTAGCGTTAAAGATAGCAAATTATTGGATTTGGTGAAATTTATACAATAGAAGAAAAATTCGGATAAAAAGGGTTGCTTTTCCAATTTTGAAAATATATTTTAATAAGTAAAACAATCTGATTTATTAGAGGAAAGGAATGAACTATGTAGCTTTGGATCACCTGGCGGAGAGAATGTCTCTTTTGACCTGTGAAATAGCTAAGATATGCAACAAAAAAGAGAGACAATTCGCAGCATCATTTAATTTAACACCTGCCGAATTTAGATGCTTAAAGTTATTTACCGAACAAGATTCACTTCCAATCAAAACTATCAGCACGGAATTGAATTTAACCCCGGGAAGAATAACGCATATTTTAACATCTCTTGAAGGCAAAAACCTTATTGAAAGAAGAATAGACCTCAGCGATAAACGAAACGTAATCGTTCATCTTACCGATGCAAGTAAGCCGTTTATCCAAAAGCTGAACTTGAGTCATATTAAACTCCATCAAGAAATTATAGAAGAATTTGAATTTGAAAAACAGAAAGCAATAATTTCTGCGATGTCGGAAGTTGTCAGAGCTTTAAAAAGCTGGAACGAAAAAAATATTTAGTTTACCTTGCTGCAGGATACATGACAATTAATGCAACAAAAGAAAATCTTTATAAGATATATTCTACAAAGTTTGATAGTAATTTTGTCTATCTTATCACCTGCAGCCGCAAACTATAATTATGATTATTCTATTTTTATGTGTGATCAATTATTTTTCGCAAATAAACAAACTACATTAAAAACAATAAATTGTTCGATGTTCTCTGTATATAAATAAACTTCCATAAAGGTATAGAATGATAAAGAACAAAACCCTCAGTTTAATTTTATTTACGGTACTTCTCTTCTTTCTTACTGCATCGATGACATTAGCTCAAGATGATTTTGACTGCATGGATTGTCATGATGCACTTCCTGAAAAATCGATTCATTTCGAATTAGATTGTGCCGACTGCCACAGCGATGTTGTTGATGAGGAACATATGGATACCGGCGTCAAAAAAGTTGAGTGTGCAGATTGTCACGATGAAATATCAGAACTTGTAAAAAGAGATATACATCATAGATTGACACATGTGGAACTAGATCCCCCGGATTGCAAAACATGTCACGGAACTCATGATGTTTTTCCCATAGCTTCGTACTCTAATATTACAAAAGCATTTTGCGGTGATTGCCACGATAGTATGGTGCTTGCAAATCCCTATCACACAGAGGCAGTTGGTTCGGAAACTTGTGCGGATTGCCACGACACTGATGAAACAGTTTCAAACTTAGCTAAATCTGTTCACGGCTTTTTAAATTGTTCTGATTGTCATAATTATATCTCAAATAATTTGGAAGACCATCCTGATAATTTCACCTTTTCGCAAACCGCTGATTGTTACATTTGCCACTCGGATATTGCCGCCGAACATAGAGAAAGCATACACGGAATTTCAATTTTCGAAGGAGTTGAAGAAGCAGCGAATTGCTGGAATTGTCATGGTTCGCATTCAATCGTAAAAGTTCATGATCCCGAAAGCCCGGTTTCGCCGGAAAATTTACCTGAAACATGTGCAACTTGTCATGAAGATCCAATAATAACTGAAAAATTCGATTTTGATTTGGAATCCCCGGCTTCAAATTATGCAAAGTCTGTTCACGCTGAGGTTGTAGGTGAAGGTGGCCCAAGCTGTGCAAGCTGCCACGGAGTGCACAATATCAAAAACCTAGTTCAGGAAGGATCGACAATTGCTCCATTAAACATTCCGAACACTTGCGGTCAGTGTCATGAAGAAATTGTTGAGGAATATAAAAAATCAATACACTGGATAAAGGCACAGAAAGGTGTTCGTTCGGCTCCTTTGTGTAATGATTGCCATTCGGAACACTCAATCAATGCAATTTCGACAGCAAAAAACAAACGTCATGAAGTCAAACTTCTGCAGGAAGAAACTTGTTATCAGTGTCATCAAAATCCGATGATTGCTCGCCGTTCAGGCAGCGAAGGTTTAGAAGCACTTCAGTACAGGGATAGTTATCACGGGATGGCTGTCGAAAGAGGAGACGAAGATGCGGCAATGTGCGTTGACTGTCACGGAGTTCATAATATTCTTCCGAAGAAATATCCAGAATCGATGGTAAGCGAACAGAATGTAACTCAAACATGTCAATCTTGCCATCCGGGGGCAACCGATGTTTTTTCAAAAAGTTATTCCCACCGCACACAAGCCGAAGAAGCGCTTTATGTCGAAAATATGGTAACACAAATATATTTCTGGCTTATTATTGTTGTTATCGGTGGAATGATAATTCACAACATCATTGTTTATGTGTTTGAAATAAGGAGAATGAAAAAGAAACACGATGATGCTATTACAATTCCTCGCTTCACCAAAAGCGAGGTTATTCAGCATCTGCTTTTACTGACATCCTTTATAATTCTCGCTATCACCGGTTTTGCTCTAAAGTATCCGACAAGCTGGTGGTCTGACGGACTTTATCAACTAGGTATGACTGAAACGGTTCGTCAATGGACGCACAGAATTTCAGCCATAATTATGACTATAACAAGTATTTATCATGTGTTTTATCTTCTTGGAACAAAGCGCGGAAGAGAAATACTTTTTGAAATGATTCCAAAACTTAGGGACATAACAACTGCAGCGCAGAATGTAATGTATCACTTAGGCTTAAGAAAAGAAAAACCTTTGTTCGATAAATATAACTACATTGAAAAAGCTGAATACTGGGCTTTAATTTGGGGAACAATTGTTATGACAATTACCGGTCTAGTTCTTTGGTTCCCTACAGTAGTCGGTGACTGGGCTCCAATATGGTTTATAAAAGTAGCCGAAATCGTTCACTTCTATGAAGCAATTCTCGCAAGCTTAGCTATATTAATTTGGCATTGGTTCTTTGTGATTTTCCATCCTAACGAATATCCGATGAGTTTTACATGGATAGATGGAAAAATGGATCTTCATCACTATAGACATCATCATGAAAACCATTTTAGAAAAGTGCTTCTTGAAAGAATGCAGTTTAAGTCCGGTGAAAAATCTTGGGAAGATTTAAGTCATTCAACCCAATTATTCTACAATACTTTCAAAGAAAACGGATTCGACTTTGATGAAATTCTTCAAGATGAACTGAATAATGATGAGGAGTTAAAATCCTGGCTTAAATCTAAAATGGTTTAGATAGAAAATAAATTGTAACAAACGAACCCGGTTTTAGATTTACTAAAATCGGGTTTATTATTTTATACCAACTATTTATCAACAAATCGAAAAGTTATAAGTAATATAAGTACTTAATTTTAAATACGGCGGCTCGACTTGTTACATGCATTCTGTTTGACAGAACATTTCCCATTGAATCAAATTCGGGAGATCTATCGTGATATTCATTAACAGCAAAATAAATCCAGCTTTTTGGTAAAAAATTATATGCAAAAAAGAATCCGAAAATAATTCTCTCCATTCTATTGGTTGATCTGACAAAAACATTATCAATATACATTTTAATATTCAAATCATTCACAGGAGTAAATGAGAAGAAAGGTCTCGCATTGAAAACAATGTCTTCAATATTTCCATCCGGATTTCCTTCAATGTAGGTGTCAAACGATGTGCCCAGCGACAGAGTATTAAGAGCGTTCCAACTGAAAGAAGATCCCACCCAAGAATAAAATGCCAGATAATTTCTTGAAAAATTATAAGTATGCTGGTAACCACCGTATAAATTTGCGTTCCATTTTGCACTTGTATTGTACCACGAACTTAAAGTAACCGAAAACGAATTGTACTCAACACCATTATCCCTTGATTTTCCCAGATCGGAATTTATTTCAAATCCCCATCCATCACGGAAATTAAAGTTTATGCCTATAAGTCCTCCGTAATCGGTAAAAAGATCATTATGTTCGTAATAAGCATAACCTCCGCCGTAGAGCATCATTTGCCTTACATAACCGTCTTCATAATACCAGCGTGGACCTGTTATTCCGGTTGCATAAGCTGTACCTTTCCATGGAACAAAACCAAGCTGATCGATATCAAACTTGTTTCCTATAAATCGTCCTCGAAACAAGTTAGCCCAGTTTTCACCAAAATTTACAAAACCAATTGACGATGCAAAATCCCCATCGTTGTTCTTAAACGAACGAGCAAATTGATAGGAAAGCTGCCAGTTATCAGTTCTTAAAGCTCCGTCAATATCAAGTACGCCGTATGTATTTCCTTCTTCGTACTTTCCAACGTAAAGCATCCCGATTGATGAGTTCTCAAATATTTGTTTCTTGACTCGTGCGGATGCAAAGTAGGCTTCCTTCTCCGTTTTAGTTTCGCCGTTAGAATGATATTCGGTTTCCCCGGTCATCGCCATAAAGCCACCGTATTCCCATTCACCGAATCTGCCGAAAGCTCGTGTTCCTAGCAATAATGGTACTTCTTTTCCGTCCGGTAATTTTTTACCAATTCTTCTTGAGTAGAACAATTCAAGCGGAGAATAAAATCCGGTATTTCTTTCTTTCCCCGAAGGATTAAATACTTCCTGACCTTCGATAAAGAATGGTCTTCTTTCTGAAAAATATGATTCATATCTAGAAATATTAAAATCAAACGGATCAGCTTCTATCTGTGCAAAATCCGGATTGCCTGTCAATTGAAATGTAAGAGCCTGGGATGGGTTGTAAAAAATATCGATCCCCGCTTGAGGTTCAAACTTATATTTATCATTATCCAGCAGTTCGGCTTTGATAAGGCCAACAGGGTAAAATTCCAAATTAAGTCCACTTATTGTCGGCTGAAAATTATCGAAGATCAATCGACCGAACTTTGATATTCTCTGTCCTTGATTTTCCTCGTACTCACACCAATAAATATCCTCATTATTATTCGGTATCCATCGGTCAAAATCCAACCCCCATTCTGTGAGATTTTTATCATATTGAATTGATTTATAAGGAATTTCCATTTCAATTACGTAACCCCAAGGATATTTTTTGGAATCGGCGAACCAAATTCCGTCCCAGTTATAATCCCGGTTACGCGCATCGTCTAAAAGTCTTGCATCCACTCTCGTACCGGAAGCGGCAACACCGAACTTGTATGCAGATCTTTTATCACCGAATGTGTCAAGCATTAAAGAAACAATATCCCCTCCGGAATCATCGAGTGTACCGGTTTGATATTCTGCCGAGCCCGAATTATCATAGCATATCATCAAACAGTACAATGAAGTTTCATTCGAGAGCAGCTTCGCAACGGTTTGCTCTGTCGGTGAATTTCCATGAAATGGTTGAAACTGAACAAAATCACTTATTGAATCGGCAACTGACCATGTTTCATCAATAATCCCGTCAATTTCAATTTCCCCGGATATCTTTTTGAGTTTTAATGTTTTAGATTCTTGACTAAATATAAGAGTAAAACACATAAGTAACAGAAATAAAACTTTAAAAATCCGCATGCTCTTCCCAAATTGATTTATGAGTTACGTTGATTAGACGAAAGGAGACAAAAAAATGTTACTCTTTCTTGAAGAAAATATTGGTAAGTAATCCATTTTATTCTAATAATTGTTAGATTGACATAATTCAAAAACAAAATCAAACCAAAATCCCATGAAAAAAATATTATTACTCCTTTCAGTTTTTGCAATTACTTTATCCGCTCAAACGACAAAGAAGTTAACCAAAAATATAACTGAGGAATTTTCGTCGAATACTAATGGTATTCTTGCTTGGATTTATTTCACAGACAAAGGGAATGATTCAGATTATTACTTGTCTAATCCAGGTTTATTTTTAAGTGAAAGGGCAATAAAAAGAAGATTGAAATCAAACGAAAAGTCAAATCCGATTGATCTCACCGATATTCCTTTAAGCATCAATTACTTAGCTGTACTTGAACAAAAAGGAATCAAAATAAAGCAGAAATCGAAATGGTTTAACGCAGTAAGTTCATATTTAACTCAAGAGCAGGCACTTGAGCTAGCACAATTGCCATTCATAAAAAAAATTGATCTGGTAAAAAAATTCAAAACAAAACCGTTGCCTGAAGAAGATGGAAAGGTAGTACTTCCTCCAATAAAAAAAGAGATTACATCTTTGGATTACGGAGCTTCATTTACGCAGTTAGACCAGATGAATGTTCCACCTCTGCACGATGAAGGTTTGAGCGGTGCAGGTGTTTTGGTTTGCTTGATGGATGCCGGATTTAACCTACTTGCGCATGAGACTTTTAATCAAATGACAATTATTGACACTTGGGATTTTGTAAACGACGATCCAGATGTCGGAGACGGCTCCGATATGGGCACGGGTTCTCACGGAACTCAAACTTTATCGACTATCGGCGGATATTCGCCGGGTAATTTAATTGGTCCGGCTTACGGAGCGGATTATCTTCTCGCAAAAACCGAAAACACCGACAGCGAAACCCCTGTTGAAGAAGATAATTGGATTGCAGCTTTAGAATGGGCTGATGCCTATGGAGTTGATGTTACTTCCACTTCGCTTGGTTACATAACTTTTGATTCACCCTTTCCGGATTACACTTGGGAAGATATGGACGGCAACACAGCAACTATAACAATTGCCGCCGATCTCGCGGTAAAAAAAGGAATTGTGGTCGTTAACTCTGCTGGAAACGAAGGTTATAATTCAACTCATAATACACTCGGTGCACCGGCTGACGGGGACAGTGTTTTAGCAATTGGTGCCGTTACTTCAAGCGGATCGCGTTCAAGTTTCAGCAGCGTGGGAAACACAGTCGATGGAAGAATAAAACCCGACTTGATGGCTATGGGTTCAAGTGTCACAGTAGCTTCTACATTCAGTACTACCGGTTATACTACAGCAAGCGGAACATCATTCAGTTGTCCTTTGGCTGCAGGTGTAGTAGCTCTGTTATTGGAATATAATCCCGACTTAACTCCGATACAAATAAACGATTTGCTGAGATCAACTGCATCAAATGCTGCTTCACCTAACCGCGAATTTGGCTGGGGAATTATCAACGCACTCGAAGCGAAAAATAATGCGATAACTCCGGACTCAACACCGCCGGATAAAATTACTGATCTAACGGTTTCAAACATAACCTCAAATTCTATTTCAATTCAATGGACGGTTCCAAATGATACCACAGTTGGCGGAGTAAGGCATTTCGATATTCGGTATTCAAATTCTCCTATTACTTCGGAAGTAACATTTGATAATGCAATTCAAATTCCATATAATGACGAGCCGGGACAAGCTGGTTCAGTAGAATCTGTTACTTTGGATGGACAGCCTTTCAGCACGCAATATTATTTTGCGATTAAATCTGCAGATTATTTTATGAACTGGTCTCAGATGTCAAACGTCGCTCAAGGACAAACATACCAAGCGCCCGATATCTCGGTTACTCCAAGTTCTGTTTCAGCTACACTTCCACCCAACGAGACACAAGTTGAACAAATTCAAATATCTAACACAACAGGTTCCCCTTCTACTTTGGATTATCAAGTTGTAATGAAAAACAACACTTTTCCCGAAGGATCGATTGCTATTGTTCCAATTCCGGTCAAAGCAAAATCGCACTTTGAAAAATCTTTTATGAAAGATAAAAATATTGATGACATCGAAATGGGAGGACAAAGTATCCAAGCTTCGGGAGGTCCTGATAATTATGGTTATGAATGGATTGACAGCGATTCGCCGGAAGGGCCGGATTATATTTGGAACGATATCGCTTCCACCGGAACCGAAATTACAAACTGGATTCAATCAACAGCAGCTTATAGTGCCGATGATGAAGGATATGCCGGACCGATAAACATAAATTTCAATTTTAAGTATTACGGTCAAACAAAAACAAAAGTTTACGTATCTACAAATGGCTTTCTAAGCTTTTCTCCGATAACAGAAGCAGCTTTTTCAAACAGAGAGTTGCCTGATCCGATTACCCCGAACGATATTATTGCAGGGTTCTGGGATGACTTAATAAACACTCCGGGCGGAAAAGTTTATTACAGAACAGAACAGAGCAAACTCATAATCCAATATACAAATTGGGAGCCTTACAGTGGAACAGGAACTTTTACATTTCAGTATGTAATTTCCGCAAACGGTTCGATAACCGTTTATTACAAAACCATGAACGGTACTCTCAACAGTTGTAGTGTCGGAATAGAAAACGGAAATGGAACCGACGGTCTTCAGGTTGCCTACAATTCAATCTATCTCAAAAATAATTTCGCTTTAAAATTTCACACTGATCCTGAGTGGCTTGAATTAAACAATACTTCGGGAAGAATATATAACAGCAATTCCGTCCTGCTGCAATTAACAATGTTTTCCGCAGATTATCCGGAAGGCGTTTACAGTATGGATGTTGAAATTTCTTCAAATGATCCTGATGAAAATCCGGTGATGGTTCCGGTTCAAATGATAATCGACGGGAGTGTTCCTGTTGAACTTTCGAATTTTAGTGCTGATATAAACGAAAACAATGTTTTGATAAAATGGAAAACTATAACAGAAACTAACAACCAAGGTTTTTCAATCGAACGAAAAACAAACTCGTTGGATTGGAACGAGATAATTTTCATAGATGGAAAGGGCAATTCAAGTGAGCATGTTGAATATAATTACATTGACAAAAATCTGGAAATTGGAAAATATTCTTATAGATTGAAACAGCTCGATCTTGATGGCTCGTTTACTTATTCAAACGTAATTGAAGCAGAAATTACAGCGCCAGATAAATTTGAACTATATCAAAATTATCCTAATCCGTTCAACCCAGTTACACAAATTAAATTTACGATTCCCGAAGAAGCAGATGTAAAAATAAATCTGTATGATATTACCGGCAGATTGGTGAAAAATATTGTAAATCAAAAATTAGTTCCGGGCATTCATTATTTGGAAATTGACGGTACAAATCTTGCAAGTGGAGTTTATATTGTGAGGATGCAAACAGAACAATCTGTAAAACAGATAAAAATCAATCTTATCAAATAAACACGGTATAAAATGAATACAAATATTAACAGTCTTTCAGTCAATTTATTCGGCAGCAAAAAAAATCCACCGCTGATTTTTATTCATGGCTTCCCATTCGATCACACATTGTGGGAGAAACAGATCAAGCATTTTGAAAAAAAATATTTCTGCATTGCATATGACGTAAGAGGCTTGGGAAAAAGTTATGTGGGAGACGGTCAATACACAATGGAAGCATATGTAAACGATCTTTATTCCATTATTGCTGAATTGAAATTGAATAAACCGGTTTTGATCGGTCACTCGATGGGCGGTTATATAGCGCTGCGTGCACTTGAACAAAAGAGAATTGAATTTGCCGGTGCAGTTTTATGTAATACCAAAGCAGAAGCCGACAGCGATGCCGCAAAATTAAATCGTGCTGAAAAAATTAATTTAATAAACACTAAAGGTATCGAAGCGTTTATTGATGATTTTGTCCCACCTTGTTTTGCTCCGGAAACCGAGAAGGAACAACCAAAAGTTTACAAAGCGATTTATTCGAAAGCTTTAACAAATAATCCGGTCGGAGTAAAAGGCGCACTTATTGCAATGCTGAGCAGAACTTCCACTGAAGAATTTTTAACGAAAACCCAGCTTCCTTTCCTGCTTATCGCCGGCGCATTCGATAAACTTATGCATCCTGATGTGTTGAGAAAAATGTCAGAAAAAATTAAAAATAGCACTTTCTCGATTGCCCCACGCGCCGGACATATGGCACCGGTTGAGAACCCGGATTTTGTAAACGAAATGATGGAAGGATTTTTAAGCGGTTTAAAATAATTTCAATAGAAATTTACTTCGTGTGAAATATATTTGCCGTTCTCGTAAATAAATTTTGCGCTGAAAAATTTTTCTTCGAACAGCCAGGGAATAAAAAATTTATCCCCTTCCCATAGGTTTATTTCAGTTAATTTTTCATTCGGTATCCACTCAAGTTCTCCTTCCGGAGAATCTATCAATTCTCCTTCGAACTTATCGATAACAAATAGAAAAACATGCCAATCGTCATTGCCGTCGAATAAAGGGAAAGTTATGAATCCTTTCATTTTCAAACTTAGTACATTTAATCCTGCTTCTTCTTTAACTTCTCTAACGGCACAATCTTCTGGGGATTCACTTAGTTCGAATTTTCCTCCCAGCCCGTTCCACTTCCCTTCGTGGTAATCATTTTCTTTTTTATTTCTATATAGCATTAATGTATGATTATCTTTTTGAACATAACAAAGTGTTGCTAGTTTCATTGTGTAACCGTGTTTTGAGTTAAATATAAAACGAAGTAATTATTCGTTTACCATTTTAGATAAACGTTTTTCATCAAATAATTTTGGATATAGTCTTTTATTCCGTCTTCAAGTGAAGTGATTTTTTTTTCATAACCTGCTTCTTTAATTTTATTTAGATCGGCTTGTGTGAAATATTGATACTTATCCCTAATATCCTCGGGCATTTCTATGTATTTTATTTTTACCGGTATCTCCATTGCGTTGAAAACTGCGGTTACCAAATCATTCCAGGTTCTTGCTTTACCTGTTCCGATATTAAACAAACCGCTTACGTCTTTGTTTTCAAAAAAGAAGAGAGTCATATCAACGGCATCTTTAATATAAATAAAATCCCTCATTTGCTCGCCGTCTTTATAATCTTTGTGATACGATTTGAACAGGTTGACGTATCCTGTACTTTTAATTTGACCGAATGCTTTATGAACAACGCTTCGCATATCGTCTTTATGGTATTCGTTAGGTCCGTAGACATTAAAATACTTTAGTCCTGCGGTCTTTTTATCATATCCATTTTTAATAATCCATGAATCAAAAAGCTGTTTAGAATAGCCGTACATATTAAGAGGTCTAAGAGAATATATTTCATCTAAATCGTTATAACCATTAGAACCGTCTCCGTAAGTTGCCGCGGATGAGGCATATATGAATCTTATATCCCGCCACGCCGCATATTTTGCGAGTTCAACACTGTAAGTAAAATTGTTTTGTATTAAGTAATCAGCATCCTTCTCAGTTGTTGAAGAACATGCACCCAGGTGAAAAATTGCCTCGAGTTCAAATGGAAAGGTTTCATCCACAATCATTTCATAGAAATCATCTTTATGTATGAAGTCAATAAAATTAAGTCCGTTAAGATTCTTCCACTTTTCACCTTTTCCCAATCTATCAACAATAATAATTTCATCAATACCTTTTTCGTTAAGACTTGCAACAAGATTGCTTCCTATGAATCCCGCACCGCCTGTTACTACTATCATATAACCTCTTAAGCTGTAAATTTTATATCAAAACGAATTTAACTATATTAGCCAACATTAACAAAGCAACAAAAGTTTATAAAATTTCAGAAAGCTTAACCATGCTAGAAACATTAAAGAAAATATTGACCGAAAGAATTCTTGTCCTAGACGGTGCTATGGGCACAATGATTCAAAAATATAAATTAACCGAGGAAGACTACCGCGGCGTCAAATTTACTGATCATAAACTTCCACTTAAAGGCAACAATGATATTCTTTCAATTACGCAACAGCAAATTATTAAAGAAATTCATTCAGCCTATCTCAGCGCCGGTGCTGACATTATCGAAACAAATACTTTCAACGGAACATCAATTTCGCAGAGTGATTACGGAACCGAAAATGTTGCTTACGAAATAAACTTTGAAGCAGCTAAAATAGCACGTGAAGCCGCAGATGATTTCACAAAATTAAATCCCGACAAACCAAGATTTGTAGCCGGAGCTATAGGTCCTATGAATAAAAGTTTGAGTTACTCGCCCGATGTAAACGATCCGGGATTCAGAGCCGTAACTTTTGATCAAGTGGTGAAAGCTTATAAAACACAGGCTAAAGGTCTATTAGATGGCGGAGCTCAAATTTTACTAATCGAAACTATTTTCGATACTTTGAATGCGAAGGCTGCAATTTATGCAGTACATCAATTAATTGACGAGAGAAAGATGGATATCCCGATTATGCTTTCGGGAACGATTGTCGATCAAAGCGGACGAACGCTTTCGGGACAAACGACCGAAGCATTTTGGATATCGATTTCCCATACTCGCAATCTTTTAAGTGTGGGATTGAATTGCTCACTGGGACCAAAACAGATGCGTCCTCACATTGAAGAATTATCGAACATCTGCAGTACCTTCACAAGCTTGTATCCAAACGCCGGGTTACCCAACGAGTTCGGTGAATACGATGAATCTCCGGAAGCAATGATAAAAGTACTTAAAGAATATGCAGATGAGGGATTCATAAATATTTTAGGCGGTTGTTGCGGAACAACACCCGATCACATAAAAGTTTTTTCGGATGCAGCAAAAGAATTGAAACCAAGAAAAATCCCTAATATAAAACCATATTTAAGATTAAGCGGTTTGGAACCTCTTGTTTTCAGACCCGATTCAAACTTCATTAACATCGGTGAAAGAACAAACGTTGCAGGTTCAAAAAAATTTGCAAGATTAATTAAGGAGAACAAATTCGAAGAGGCTCTTAGCGTTGCACGCAATCAAGTTGAGGGCGGAGCTCAAATTCTTGATGTAAATATGGACGATGCGATGATCGATGCCGAAAGCTCAATGGTAAAATTTCTTAATCTTCTTGCCTCTGAGCCTGACATTGCAAAACTTCCGATTATGCTGGACTCTTCAAAATTCAACGTAATAGAAGCAGGTTTAAAATGTCTTCAAGGAAAAGGAATTGTTAATTCGATAAGTCTCAAAGAAGGCGAAGAAGAATTTGTAACTCATGCAAAGATAATTAAGAACTATGGTGCAGCCCTAATCGTGATGGCTTTCGATGAGAAGGGGCAAGCGGATACGTTCGAGCGGAAAATTTCGATCTGTAAAAGAGCATATAAAATTTTAACAGAACAAATCGGCTTTCTTCCTCAAGATATAATTTTCGACCCAAACATTTTTGCTATTGCTACCGGAATAGAAGAGCACAATAATTATGCGGTTGATTATTTCAGAGCAGTAAAATGGATAAAAGAAAATCTTCCCTACGCAAAAATTTCCGGTGGAGTCAGCAATGTTTCATTCTCATTCCGAGGAAACGACAAAGTGCGAGAAGCAATCCATGCTGCATTCCTCTATCATGGAGTTAAAGCCGGAATGGATATGGGTATTGTGAATGCCGGACAACTTGAGATCTACGAAGAAATCCCGAAAGATCTCCTGGAGAAAGTTGAAGATGTTTTGTTAAATAGAACTCCTCAGGCGACCGATAACCTTGTCATGATTGCGGAAAAGTTTAAGTCGGAGAAAAAAGAAATAATCGCATCTGCTGAGTGGCGAAACGAGCCGGTGGAAGAAAGATTGAAACACGCGTTGGTAAAAGGTATTACCAACTACATCGAAGAAGACACCGAAGAAGCACGTAAGCAATTTCCCGCTGCACTCAATGTAATAGAGGGACCATTGATGGAGGGGATGAACGTTGTTGGCGAACTTTTCGGAAGTGGTAAAATGTTTCTCCCGCAGGTTGTCAAAAGTGCGCGTGTAATGAAGAAAGCAGTTGCCTATTTAATTCCGTTTATCGAGGAAGAGAAAAAAAGCTCCGGATCCACCAAAGCAGCAGGAAAAATTCTATTGGCAACAGTTAAAGGTGATGTCCACGATATCGGTAAAAACATTGTCGGAGTCGTACTCGGATGCAACAATTATGAAGTAATCGATTTGGGAGTAATGGTTCCCGCAGATAAAATTCTTGGCGAAGCTGAAAAACATAAAGTTGACCTGATCGGATTAAGCGGATTGATCACTCCCTCCCTTGATGAGATGGTGCACGTTGCAAAAGAGATGAGGAGAATGAAAATACAAACTCCATTGCTTATTGGAGGTGCAACAACATCAAGAATTCATACTGCGGTAAAGATTGCTCCTGAATACAACGGGACAACTGTGCATGTGCTTGATGCATCAAAAAGTGTCACAGTCACACAAAAACTCTTAAGTGAATCAGACAACATAAAGTTTATCAAAGAGATAAAACAAGAATATGAGACGCTTCGGAATAACCATAAAAACAGAAGCGCAGAAAAAGAATTTGTCCCGATTGAGGAAGCTCGCAAGAACAAATTAGTAATCGATTGGGAGAATTATAACCCACCGAAACCAAAAGAATTAGGCATTAAAATATTCAACAACTTTCCACTTGAAAAATTAAATGATTTTATCGACTGGACTCCTTTCTTCAGAACTTGGGAATTAAAAGGCAAATATCCCGAAATATTTGAAGATAAAATATACGGTAAGGAAGCTGAAAAGGTTTACAACGATGCTTTAGTGCTGCTTTTGAAAATAATTGAAGAAAAATCTCTTACCGCAAATGGAGTTGCCGGAATATTTAAAGCAAATTCCTTTGGTGACGATATTAATGTTTATGACCCTGAGTCCGGAAAAATTCTTACTACTTTTAATACACTTAGGCAGCAAGGCAAAAAAAGCAGCACTGCCTCAAACCTGGCATTGGCTGATTTTATCGCACCGCAATATTCGGATAAAGATGATTACATTGGAATGTTTGCCGTTACCGCCGGACTTAATATTGAAAGCATGATTTCAGAATTTGAGCAAAAGCACGATGACTACAACGCTATTATGACCAAAGCTCTAGCAGATAGATTAGCCGAGGCTTTCGCCGAATATCTGCATTTAATAGTCCGTAAGGAAATTTGGGGGTACAGTTCCGACGAGAAATTATCAAACGATGATTTGATAAAAGAAAAATATTTGGGAATAAGACCAGCACCGGGATATCCGGCGCAACCTGATCATACCGAAAAAATAAAGCTATTCGAACTGATTGACGTAGAAAAAAACACAGGAATAAAATTAACCGAAAGTTTGGCAATGTACCCTGCGGCATCTGTTTGCGGTTTGTATTTTTCGCACCCGGAGGCTAAATACTTTACGGTGGGAAAAATTTCTAAAGATCAAGTAATTGATTATGCAGAACGTAAAAATATTTCTCCTGAAGAAGTTGAGAAATGGCTTGGGTTTTATTTGAACTATTAAATTTTAATTATATACAAATTTTGGTGAGTTATGAAAATTAAGTTCACTTCAATTTTATTTTTCTTTCTGTTTATTGCCGTAAGCTGCAGCACGAACGAAAACAATACCACTCTCGAAGATGATTATACGAAACAGGAAACTTATATCGAGATGAGGGACGGAGTAAAACTATTCACGATTATCTTTTCACCCATCGACACATCAAGTGAGTACCCAATTTTACTTATGCGAACACCGTATAGCAGTGATGGTTATTCGAGAAATCAATTTAAAACCGTTCAAGAATATCAGAGAAATGAAAAATTTATCTTTGTCTTTCAGGATGTTAGAGGCAAGTTTATGTCCGAGGGTAAGTATGTAAATATGCGTCCTCACAATCCGAATAAATCCGGGAAAGAAATTGACGAATCAAGCGACACTTACGATACAATTGAATGGCTTGTCAACAATGTCAAGAACAACAACGGAAATGTTGGACTGTGGGGAATTTCGTACCCGGGATTTTATGCGGCGGTGGGAGCAATCGATGCTCATCCCGCACTGAAGTTTGTTTCACCTCAAGCTCCAATTGCAGATTGGTTTATCGGCGACGATATGCATCATAACGGTGCACTAAGTCTTTTACTGAGTTTTAACTTCTTTCAAATTTTCGACTTGCAGCGGGATAGTCTGCACCGAAACTGGCCTAAAAGAATTGAGTACACTTCTCCAGACGCTTATACTTTTTTCCTGAATATGGGAGCAATCAAAAATTTTGACAAGAAAATTTTAAAAGGAAAAATTCCATTTTGGATAAACATCCTTAACAATCCCGATTATAACAATTTTTGGAAATCTAGAAGCACGATGCAGTATTTCAATAATGTAAAACCTGCAGTGATGACAGTCGGAGGTTGGTTTGATGGGGAAAATTTATTTGGTGCACTGAACACATACCAATCTATTGAAGATAAAAATCCGGGGATAGTTAACAAACTCGTTGTTGGGCCATGGGTTCACGGCGGTTGGGTTAGAACAACTGGCGATTCATTAGGCGATATTTACTTCGGGTCAAATACAAGTAAATTCTATAAATATGAAGTTGAACTTCCTATATACAATCATTTCTTGAAAAATGAAGGACCTCCGGAACTGCCCGAAGCATTAATGTTCTGTACTGGCTCAAACAAATGGTTCGAGTTTGATCAATGGCCTCCTTCTCAAGTATCTAAAAAGAAGATTTATATTGATGATAACGGTAATATCCACTTCGATGCACGCAATATTAGCAATGCTGATGCTTTTGATAATTACATCAGCGATCCTTCAAAACCGGTTCCTTACACTTCACAAATTTTGGATTCAAGAAGTTCTTATGTGAAATCATATTTAATTGAGGATCAAAGATTTGCATCAACTCGTCCCGATGTTCTGGTCTATCAATCCGAAGCTCTCGCGAAAGACTTCACAATAGCCGGACCTCTCACTGCAGACCTTTATGTCTCGACAAGCGGAACAGATTCCGATTTCATAGTTAAGATAATTGACTGTTATCCGGATGATGAACCTAATCCTAACCCAAATCCGAACAGAGTTGAAATGGGAGGATATCAACAACTAGTTCGCGGCGATATAATGAGAGGAAAGTACCGAAACGGTTTTGATAACCCGGAACCTTTTGCCCCTAACAAAATAACAAATGTCAAATTTAAGCTGCAGGATATTTTCCACACGTTTAAAGCCGGACACAAGATAATGGTGCAGATTCAAAGCAGCTGGTTCCCGCTTTTTGATAGAAATCCTCAGCGGTTTACAAATATTTATCAAGCCGATGATTCGGATTTTCAAAAAGCAGAGATTAAAATTTACCATACAAAAGAATACCCCTCATCTATAGAATTCTTATATTTTGAAGACGATTAAAATTTGTTAATAAAACCGGAGTTTATGATGGCTGAAATTTCGCGGAAAGACCTTGAAACCTGGGCAAAATATTTAATTGATTATTCATTAAACGGTGTTACCCCAGATGATGTTGTGATGATTAAGGGTGAAAAGATTTGCTGGCCTCTTATGTCGGTTCTTCAGGATATGATATTTGAAAAAGGCGCAATTGCGGATGTAAACATCGTGGCACCCGATAATGACAGAGGGAAAGTTTGGGGTGCTTCAATGGCTAAGTACGGATCTATTGAACAAGCAAAAAAGGTTCCTTCATGGCATATTAAGAGATATGAGGAGATGACAAAGTATATTGAGATTCTCGGTGCGGAAGATCCTAATGAATTTAAAGGAGTAAAAGAGGATATCGCTCAAGAAATTATGCGAGTGGATGAACCGATTAAAAACATTAGGCTCTCAAAACCGTGGGTGCTTACTCTATTCCCGACAAAGGGTTTTGCCGACTTGGAAAACATGACGTTGGAAGAATACACAAATGTCATCGTAAATGCTTCAACTGTCGATCCTCAGCTTCTTGAAGAAGTTGAAGAAGATATCTATAGACTTCTAGATAAAAGCAAAAACATAACGATTGAAACCGAACACCCCGATACTAAAAATTTATTGACGTTAAAAATGAATATTGAGGATCGAAACATAGTAAAATGCACAGGCAAACGTAACTTTCCGGACGGTGAAGTTTTTACGAGTCCTAATGCAACCACAGTTCAAGGAGAAATTTTTGTTGATCTTCCCGTTTTCCAAGGAGGAACAACAATTCAAGGAATTTATTTGAAATTTGATGGCGGAAAGATTGTTGAATATAATGCAAAGCAAGGTTATGAAGCATTGAAGAAAATTATCGAAACCGATGACGGATCGCACAGGCTCGGCGAAGTTGCTCTTGGAATGAACAACGGTATTGAAAAAGTATTGAAGCATCCCTTGTTTGTAGAAAAAGTTGGTGGAACATTTCATATAGCAATTGGTGCAAGCTATCCCGAATGTTTTACTGATGATCCAAATTCAGAAGCCGGTAAAGCTGAGACAAAAAAATGCCTTGATGAAGGAATAATGAACAAATCTGCCCAACACGTTGATATTGTCACCGATTTTAGACCGGGCGGTTCGGGAAAAGCAATATATATCGACGATATTAAATTGGAATTAGAAAACAACATTTGGGTTATTCCAAAATAATCTATGAATAATATGAACGTAAACGTCACCAGTGAAATAGGAGAACTTAAAGGAGTAATAATTCATACTCCCGGAACCGAAGTTGAAAATATGACACCCCAAAATGTCGAGCGTGCCCTTTACAGCGATATATTAAATTTATCTGTTGCTTCAGAAGAGTATGCTGAGTTTTCAGGTGTGTTAAGCAAGTTGACGTCTACTTATGAAGTATCAAACTTGCTCGAGGAAGTGTTAACTGACGAAAAAGCAAAATTTACATTGGTCGAAGCTATCTGTAAAAACGAATCGGTTACCGGACTTTCCGAAAGACTTCTTACCTGCGGCACAAAAGAGTTAAGCAGATTTCTCATCGAAGGAGTTCCTATTGTATACGATTCACTGACGAACTATCTTAGTATCGAACGATATTCGCTTCAACCGCTTCACAATTTTTTCTTTACACGTGATGCTGCAATAACAATTAGAGATTCCGTACTGATCGCAAAAATGTCAAGCAATGTGAGGCTCCGCGAATCCATTATTATGGAAACGATTTTTAATCATCATCCAAAATTAAAGTCAAAAACTATAAATCCTTTGAACTCACTTAAATATCTTCCAGATATAAAAATTGAAGGAGGTGATTTATTAGTCGCTCGCCAGGATATTCTTTTAAGCGGAATAGGTACCCGCACAAGTACACAAGGAATTGATTTTTTGATAGATCATTTTAAAGAAAGAAAAGAAAAGCAGCATATCATAGTGCAAGAACTTCCCGATTCCCCGGAATCATTTATTCATCTTGATATGGTTTTTACTTTCCTAGATAAAGACAGCTGCATGATTTATGAACCGGTTGTGCTAAACAAACACGATTATCAAACAGTTCATATAATTATTGATGGCGGGAAGGTAACTATTTTTGAAGAGGACAACATCATTACCGCGCTTGACAAACTTGGAATTCATCTTCAGCCTCTGTTATGCGGCGGGAGCAAGGACAGCTGGGTTCAGGAAAGAGAACAATGGCACAGCGGAGCTAATTTCTTTGCCGTTGCTCCCGGGAAAGTTATGGGTTATGCCCGTAATTCTTACACAATTGAAGAGTTAAACAAAAACGGATTTGCTGTTCTTCCGGCAGATGAAATTATATCCGGCAAAATTAACCCTGATGATTATAATAAATTCGTTGTAACAGTAATTGGTGATGAACTTTCGCGCGGCGGCGGCGGGTGCAGATGCATGACAATGCCCGTGCTTCGTGAGGATGTTAATTGGTAAACGAAAAGTTTTCGTCTCAGAATACATTTTCCGCAAAAACAATTTTTGGATTCGAAGAAATACTTGCTGATGAACTGAAATTACTCAATGCAGCAAATATCAAAACCGGGAACAGGGTCGTAACTTTCCAAGGCGATAATAAATTACTCTACAAAGCAAACATCGAACTTAGAACTGCGCTTCGTATTCTAAAACCGATTTTATCTTTTGAAGCGGCAAATGAAAAACAATTGTATAAAAACATTTATGATCACGAATGGGAGAACCTGTTAACTTTAACCTCCACTTTTGCAATAGACAACACAGTCAATTCAAAATTTTTTAAACACGGGAAATATGCTTCACTTCTCTGTAAGGATGCTATTGTAGATCGATTTCGAAAAAAGTTTAATCGACGTCCGTCAATAGATCCTAAAAATCCAGATCTCAGATTTCAGCTTCATATTTCTGACAAGATATGTACAATGTTTATCGATTCCTCAGGCGAATCGCTCTACAAACGCGGTTACCGAATTGAGAAAGGAATTGCCCCGCTCAACGAAGTGATGGCTGCAGGAATGGTGATGTTATCAGGCTGGAATCTAAACGAGCCGTTGTATGACTTTTTCTGCGGATCGGGAACAATTCTAATTGAGGCAGCTTTGATTGCTGGAAAAATTCCGCCAAATATTTTCAGAAATAATTTTGGTTTTATGAAGTGGAAAGACTTTGACAATAAACTTTATGATTCGATAGTAAGCGAATACAATACGAAATTATCTTCCGGTGAAACACATTTGTTCGGCTCTGACATAGCTGAGGAAAATATAAAAATTGCCAAGAATAATGCAGCTCGGGCAAAAGTGAATAAAGTAATCGATTTTAAGACAGCCGATTTTCAAAACGTAAAACCCGAATACAAACGCGGATGCGCAATACTAAATCCTCCATATGATTTAAGAATTAAGCAGGATAAAATTGAAGATTTTTATTCCCGTATCGGAGATCATCTTAAGAAAAATTTTACAGGCTTTAAAGTATGGATTTTATCGGGCAATAAAGATGCAATTAAAAAAATCGGGCTGCGAACGTCAAAAAAATTAACTCTCTTCAACGGACCAATAGAATCGAAATTTCATCTCTATGAATTATACGAGGGTTCAAAAAAACAAATCAATAATTAAACTGCATATAAATATTCAAATATCAAAATAAAAAACCCGGCTTCAAATTAATGCCGGGCTATTATCATTAGATTATCAAAAAAAGAAAAAGATTTTTATTTTTTATTCTTGTCAGCAGATTTTGCTTCTGCCTTTTTATCCGATTTTGGTTTCGGGGGAAGATTTGGCTCCCAGGAAATCATTTCTAATTCATATATTATTGCTTCACCTGGTTCAATTCCTTTTGCCCCTTTTTTGCCATAGCCAAGAGTGTCGGGAACATATACTTCATAAATGCTTCCCGGTTTCATCATCATCAATGCATCTCTCCATCCGCCAATAATTCTATCAATATCATATCCAAACGGGTCTTTGCTTCTATCGGATTCATCAAAAACTTCACCGTTCAGTTTTTTGGCTTTATAATAGAGATACGCTTTATCCGAACCGCCAGGTGATTCCCCTTCACCTTCCTTAATTACTTTATATTGCATCCCATTTTCATGTTCAATTACGCCTTCTTTGCTTCTATTTTCTGCAAAAAACTTGTCGGCATTTTCACGATTAGCCATGGTCTGTTTTTCGATCTGCTCAACTTCTCTGTTCTGAAGCATAATTTGATAGTTAACCACGTGATCTCTAGCTTCTTCATGCGTTAATGAAAATGCAGAGTCCTTAAATGCTGATTCGAAGGCTTCGAAAAGTATAGGAAGAACCAAATCATCAGCTCCCTTCCTATGAAGATTTGTTCCCAATTCAAGACCGATTGCATAACTTATGCTGTCGATTGATGATGTAAGTTCATGTTTTGTGCCTATTACCCTATCAACGGATTCTTGATTAATTTTCTTTTTTTCCTGCTGACAGGAAACAGATCCTGCAATGAGAATCAGCAAAATAAATACCTTAAAATATTTCATATTAACTCCCGTTTAATTACAATGTTTCTATAAAGTAATAAATAAAGTAAAAACTCATTACGGCAGAAAGCGCAAATTTTATTACAATCATACTTACACTTATAATAAATGTTCCAAATCCTGCACTTAATGCTTTACTCTTTTCTTGTCCAGCTAATAATTCACCTAATACTGCACCTATAAATACGCCGGCAATCATACCGAAAGGAGGAAAGAAAAACAATCCTATGATCATCCCAATGACTGATCCCCATATTCCATATTTCGAGGCACCGTAAAATTTTGCACCCAGTACAGGTAAAACATAATCCAAAATTGTTACCGCCAAAGTAATTATTCCCCAAACAACCAAGAAAAAAATCGAAAATGATTCCGAATCGTAAATCACAAGCATAATTAAAGCAGCAAAGTTCAGCGGAGGACCCGGAATGCTAGGCAGAAAACATCCAATTATACCGGAGATCATAAGAATAAACCCGACGATTGGGAAAATAATATCGAGCGACATTTAGTATATTCCAAATTGTTGAAAGTGATGATTAATGTGTTTTTGGTGGAATTGTGCCCACTCAATTTTGTTTAGACTTCCGAATGTAGGGTTCAATATTTCTGCTTCAGGATTCTCATCAAAAAAGCTGATATAATCATCCATCTCTTTTTTAAGTTCCTCAATTGCCGTGTTAAGATTCGGAAACATTAGATCGACTAAACCTTCTCCCATCACAGGGTTTATGAATCCCTTCGGCAAAGGTCTTTCGCTCATAAGGATTTTTTTCATAAGAGGAATTCTTTCCGGTGGAGTAATACACTTAACCTCCATCTTTTTTGATGAAATACGGAACGTCAATACAAGATGTTCAATCATATGCTGCGGAGTCATTATTCCCCACAATGCTTTTGTCCCCTCGGAAAGTTTATCCAATTTATTAAGTTCGTTTTTCAAATCGTTCATAAGAAAATTCCTTTAAGTTATATTTGAACAAATACTGTCGGGCGTATCACGATAATAACGATAAGTCGGAAAAGATACTTTTCTAATAATGTATTTATCCTTGATCCTCTCAAAAAATTCAGAATCCTCGCTATAAGCTACATCCTTAAATCCGTTTTCGATATTAAACAAATCCCTTTTTCCGAAAAATGTTCCTCCAATTACGCACTCGTTCAAGTGAATCTTTTTTGACAAATCATTTTTGTCTTTAACGTAGGGATCGCCAATAACTTCCACTCCGCCATGCAGTAAATCAACTTCGGGATTATTCCGGAGAAATTCTACTCTTTGCCTTAAATGATCTTTGGTGAATTCGTCATCGCTTCCCAAGAAGGTGAGATACTTTCCGCAAGAGGCTTGAATTCCAACATTCAGAGATAAAGGCAACTTCCGGTTACTGTGCCTCAAGTAACGGATATTTTCAAATTGATTCTGATATGATTTAACCAGATCAAAAGTTTTGTCGCTGCTGCCATCATCAACGATAATCAGTTCCCACTCCTTTATGGTTTGATTTATAACCGAATTTATAGCCCTTTCAAGCAATTTTTTGCGGTTGTATGATGGTAATATTACTGAAACAACCGGTTCTAAATTTTTGTATAAACGCATCGGTTTCCCGTCTTAATTGGCTTATGTTTTTATTATATTTTGGAATTATAATTTTCCGAAACATTAGAGAAAAATTTTGAGTTCAAAAACCCAGAAAAAATATTTAGAAGCTCTAAAAAGATACGAAAGAAAATTCGATAAATCAGAGTTGTATGATTACAAGATGTTCGTTAAAAGAAACAAAGACGACGAAGATCTTGATAAATTATCTCTCCAAAAGTTAGAAAATCTTTATAAGAAATATCATCTTAACCGCGAGAAGAAAGATTACGAAGGTATTTTTAAGAAACCGGAATCCGAAGACAATACTTCGACCGATTAAATTGTTTGAAAATTGAGGATATAAATGAATATTAAAACGATTCACAAAATTTTTGCCGCTGCAGTATTTTTAATTTCTGCAATTACTTATTTCGCAACCGTTCAGCCTTCAGTTTCCTTTTGGGACTGCGGTGAATTTATTGCTTCAGCATATTTAATGCAAGTGCCTCACCCGCCGGGAACTCCTTTCTTCTTAATTCTCGGAAGACTTTTTTCGCTGATTCCTTTTGCTGAAAATATTGCATTCAGGGTAAATACAGTTTCGGTTCTTTCAAGCGCATTTACTGCAATGTTCCTTTATCTTATTGCAAAAATGCTGATTGAAAATTATAGGGGGATCAACTACAAGAAAAAAAGTGAAGCTGTTTTAACATACATTGCATCCGCCATCGGAGCTTTATCTTTAACATTTTCTGATACATTTTGGTTCAATGCAGTTGAAGCAGAAGTTTATGCTCTTGCAACATTTTTTATTGCGTTCGTCGTTTGGCTTATGATTGTATGGCACTCCAAAGCCGATGAAAAGGATAATGAAAAATATTTGTTGATGATCGCATATTTGATCGGACTTTCAACCGGTGTTCACTTGATGTCGGTTCTTGCGATAGTTCCTATTGTAATGGTCATTGCTTTTAGAAAATATATGACCGAGGAAGAAACACTAAAAAGAACTGCGCTAATTTTTGTAATTCACAGTGCCATTATATTTCTGGCTGCATTAGCTCTATGGGGATCTGAAACAGATACATTTGCACCTTCAAGTGAGGCTTATCAAGCATTCGATCAAAAGGCTGTGATGATTTTTGTGGCGATTTCTGCACTATTTATAGGCATTATGTGGAAGAAAATTTTTCAGAGAAACTCATTTTACATTCCGATTCTTATCGGAGGTATTGCGCTGATTGCAACTTATCCGGGAATGGTAAAATATGTTCCTAACATAATTGCAACTATCGGTAAAAATAACATTGTGGTTGATATTTTTATTTTCCTCGCTATTTTCGGAATTGTGGGCTATCTAATTTATTGGTCAAGCAAAGAGAAGAAAGAAACACTTAATCTCGTCGGAAAACTTATACTTTTTGCACTTATCGGTTTCACAACCTATTCAAGTATTATAATCAGATCAAATCAGGATACACCAATAAATTTGAACAGTCCAAAAACTTTCTCCGAACTTGTATCATATCTTAACCGTGAACAGTACGGTGATTTCCCGACATTCAAGAGAAGATACTCACAAGAAGCACATCAACAGCAAATTTATACAAACTATTCAAGCGATTTGGATTTCTTCTGGAACTACCAGATGAATCACATGTTCAACCGTTATTTGTTCTGGAACTATATCGGAAGAAACTCAACAGTTCAGGATTCTGGGGTTAATTTTGGTCAATTGTTTGCTATTCCGTTCCTTGTAGGATTATTCGGACTTTATTATCATTTCAGGCGGGACTGGAAAATGGCTTCCGTCTTTCTTGTTATGTTTATCTTTCTTGGCTGGCTTACAGCATTTTATCAAAATCAGCAGCAGCCTCAGCCGCGGGAGCGAGATTATTTTTATGTCGGGGCGTTCTTTGTCTATTCGATTTGGATTGCACTTGGAGCAAGAGGAATCTTCGACTTAATTCAAGAACAATTTAAAGAGACGAATATCAGTAAAATGTTATCTGGAGCTGCTGCAATCGCACTTATATTGCTTATCCCAGTTAACATGCTCGCAACAAATTGGTTTGATCACAACCGCGCGAAAAACTACGTTCCTTGGGATTATTCTTACAATATGCTTCAAAGTGTTGCACCGAATGCAATTTTATTTACTAACGGTGATAACGATACATTCCCATTATGGTATCTACAGGATGTTGAAGGAGTGAGACAGGATGTTAGAATTGCTAACCTAAGTTTGTTGAATACTCCTTGGTATATTAAGCAGCTCAAAAATACTGCTCCGCACGATGCAGAACCTGTTGCAATGACATTGCGCGATATTGAAATCGATGAGATCACACCGCAGAGATGGGATGCTCAAAAGATCTCGTTCCCTGTCAGCCAAGAAACCATTGAAAAATTTAGCATTACCGATTCAACAATAATAAATTCGGGAAGATTCGAATGGGTAATGCAGCCGACCGGACAGTTTGGTGATATTTCAATCGTACGAGCTCAGGATATCGCAGTGTTGAGCATAATATTGGCTAATAAATTTGATAGACCGATTTATTTTGCTGTTACCTGTGCCGATGACGCACGCATTAGTCTTGACGATCATATGCAGATGGAAGGGCTTGCTTACAGATTTGTTCCACAAAAACGAGAAGGGGTCGAATTTGTTAATCCCGAAATTCTGGAAACACAGATATTTAACGAGCCCGAGGGATTCAGTAAAGATTATCAACCGGGTTTCAAATTCAGAGGACTGGCTGATTCCAGCATTTTCTTTGATGATAACCATCGAAGATTGGTACAAAATTACCGTAATTCATTTATGAGACTTGCTCTTAACTATCTCTACGATAATCCGGATTACGGCAAAGTTGTACAGGTTCTTGATGTTATGGAAGAAAAACTTCCGCGTAAAATTATACCTATCGATAATAGGTTGCTTCACGATATTGCTAATATTTATTACTCTGCCGGGGCGATTGAAGAATCAATTGAAATCGGTTATGAAATAGAACAATATGCACTTAAACGTCTTGAAGAAAATCCGAGAGATTTCAGCGGAAGATACAGCCCTTATGTAATGCTTATGGAAATTTATGAGAACCGGGGAGATTATAACGCAGCGATAGAAATTCTTCGTAGACTTCAAGAGTTTGCACCGAACGATCAAAGTGTTAAAACAAGAATCGAACAATTGAGAAATATGGCTGAATCGCAGAAACCTGAAGTCGTTCCCGAAAAAATTCAGACTGATTCTTTAAACGATTAAATATTGGGCTTACTAAAAAAATTTTTAGTGAGCCCTTCTTTTGAGGAAGAGTATTGAAAATCTTAGCGATAGCGCTTTCCGGTATCGGTGATGCTTTGATGTTCACACCCACAATTACTGAACTGCGCAAAAAATATCCCGATGCTGAAATAGATACATTAGTAATGTTTAATGCAGTCCGGCAAATGTTTGAAAAAAATCCGGATATAAATGAAATTTATTATTTCGATTTCCTTAATTCTTCCCCAATAAAAATTTTATCCTATGTCCTATCTCTTCGAAACAAGTTCGATATTTCTTTTTCGGTTTATCCTTCAAACAGATGGGAATATAATTTAATCGCATACCTGATAAACGCACCAATACGAGCAGCAGTTGATTATCTTCGTTACAAAGGAAGAAATGCTGCCTTCTTGAATAATTATCTTGTCGAAGAAAATGATAACCTCCACAATGTAGAAGAGAATATTAAATTATTCGAAAAGGTTACGGGTGAAACGGTTAATAACATCGGCAGGCTTAAATTTTATCTATCACAGACTGATTTGGATTTTGCGGATAATTTTCTTCGCGAGAAGAATGTATCTAAAGAAGAATTAATTATAGGAATGCATGCCGGCTGTTCAACTTTAAAGAATCACATAAAACGGAGATGGGAACCGGAAAAGTTTGCAAGGCTTTCAGAAATATTGTCGGACAAGTTAAAAGCAAAAATACTTCTATTTGGAGGTTCTGATGAGAAAGAACTAAAACAAGAGATAATGAGTGAATCTTCGGTAAGTATTATAAATGTTCAGACCGACAATTTAGTTCAGTCAGCATCGGTAATGAGCAAATGCGGAGTGTTTATTTCAAATGATTCTGGACTGATGCACATTGCTGCCGCACTTGGATTAAATGTTGTCTCTATTATTGGACCGACAAATACAAACTATATTCACCCTTGGAAAACCGAATACCGAATCGCATCAATAAATTTGGATTGCGCTCCATGTTTTTATTATTCCCCTAAACCATTGACTTGTTCCAGAACAGACGTGAAGTTCAAATGTATTAAGGAACTTGATATTGAATTGGTTTACAAAAAAGTAACCGAACTATTATGAATCATTACAAATTTGAGATTATATAATCCGCACAGCTTTCAACTTCTTTAAAAGTTTTGATTAATTTCGTCTGTCTTTTTTCAATTGTAATACGTTCTTCCATTTTCGAAACAATATCGATCCACATCTCACCAACCGCAGCTACAGGTTTCTGTGCCAGTAATCCCTTATTGAAATGTTCCCATACCAATGCGAGTTCAACTAGTGTTCCCGTTCCGCCGGGGAGCACAACAAAACCGTCGCCGAGACGTAATAAATTTTCCAATCTTTCAAAAAGCGATTTTGTGTGAATTTTTTTAGTAAGATATCTGTTCGGCTCCGAACTGAAGAAATCAACAGTAACTCCTATTGCTTCAGCGCCGCTTTCGACAGCACCTTTTGATACAGCTTCCATTATTCCATTATAGCCGCCGCTGCATATGTTGATATTTTCACTTCCCAAAATCCTACCTAGTTTGTAGGCTTCTTGATACTCAAAATCACCGGGAAGCGGAATAGATGAACCAAATACAGTAATTGTTTTATTCATAATTAAATTGAACTATTATTTTTCTTTTGCGTGGTCTATTATCAAAATCAATTAACACAATCTGCTGCCAGGTTCCGAGCAGCAGTCTATTTGATTTAAAAGGAACAGTTATCGAGGCCCCCTGAAGAGCAGCTCTAACGTGCGAAAAACCGTTACCGTCGTGCCATGTATCGTTGTGAGAATAACGTTTATTTTGTGGAATTATATTTTCCATAAAATGAGGATAATCTTTTAATAGTCCCGGTTCATATTCAATTGTTGTAATTCCAGCAGTCGCCCCCGGAACAAATATCAGCACACTTCCTTCGCTAAAATCGTTATTATTCAAAATTTTGTTTACCTGATCAGTAATATCCAAAATGTCGTTGAAACCTTTTGTCGATACTGATAAATCGAACGTTTTTACTGACAAATAAGACTCCTTAATTTTTGTTCAATTTAATTATTATCCACCAAAAAATCCTCATTCTTTTATACTTAAAATAGACTCGACAGTCATCTTGGAATTAGATAGATTTCATTGTTCAAAATATTCGTTCACTTAATACAGGAAACGCTATGGTATCAAAAGATTATATCGAACTTGAAAACAAATACGGGGCTCACAACTATCATCCTCTGGATGTTGTTATCGAAAAAGCACAGGGAGTTTGGGTTTACGATGTTGACGGGAAAAAATATATGGACTGTCTGGCAGCATATTCAGCAGTAAACCAAGGTCACTGTCACCCAAGAATTGTAAATGCAATGAAAGAACAAGCGGAAAAAGTAACGTTGACATCTCGTGCATTTAGAAACAGTCAGCTTCCTCTTCTTTACAAAGATCTAGTTGAGCTTACAGGATTTGAAATGGTGCTGATGATGAACTCCGGTGCCGAAGCTGTAGAAACAGCCCTTAAAGCCAGTCGTAAATGGGGCTATAAAATAAAAGGCGTTGAACAAAACAAAGCTGAAATTATCGTTTGCACAAACAATTTTGCAGGAAGAACAATTACTATTATCAGTTTTTCCACCGAACAGCAATACAAAGATGGCTTTGGACCTTTGACGGAAGGATTCAAAATTGTTGAATACGGAAATATCGAAGAACTTGAAAAAGCAATTACACCAAACACTGTGGCATTTATTGTTGAACCTATTCAAGGAGAAGGCGGTGTAGTAGTTCCTCCGGAGGGATATCTTAAAAAAGCATACGAAATCTGCAAGAAGAATAATGTACTCTTCATTGCAGATGAAATTCAATCCGGTTTGGGAAGAAGCGGTAAACTTTTCGCATATGAATATGAAGGAATAAAACCTGATGCAGTCACAATCGGCAAAGCTCTTTCCGGCGGTTTGTATCCCGTTTCAGCGATGCTTGCAAGCAAAGAATTATTAGGAGTTTTTAATCCAGGCGATCATGGATCAACATTCGGTGGAAATCCATTGGGTGCGGCGGTTGCACGTGAAGCCTTGAAAGTACTAACCGATGAAAATCTAATTGAAAAATCGTATGAACTAGGAGAATATTTCAGAGATAAGTTAAAAGCTGTAAACAGCAAACACGTAAAAGAAATTAGAGGCAAAGGATTATTCATCGGTGTTGAATTACACAAAGAGGCAAACGGCGCAAGAAGATTCTGCGAAGCTTTGATGGAAAAAGGAATTCTTTGCAAAGAGACTCATGAAAACGTAATTCGATTTGCTCCACCGTTGGTAATTACTAAGGAAGAAATAGACTGGGCAATGGAAAGAATCAAAGATGTATTGTTGATGGATTAGTCTTTATGGGAAAGTTTTATGAGGCAGCCGAAGCGCTGCCTTTTTATTTTCTATAGAGCCATTGATCGATGGTCATTTTTAAGAAGTTTATATTTATCGGTTTTGCAATATAATCATTCATTCCGGCATCAAGACATCTTTCCCTGTCCTTCATACTCGAATGAGCCGTAACTGCAATAATGGGAATTTCATTTATCGGGTCTTCTAAAGCTCTTATTCTCTTTGTTGCTTCTATCCCATCCATACCTTCCATTTCTATATCCATTAGAATAAGATCAAATGGTTCTGACTTAACAGCTTCAATTGCAAGCTTTCCCGAAGATACTGCATCAACAGCATAGCCGGCGCCGGTTAGAAGTTTTTGTTCAACTTTTTGACTGATCGGATTATCTTCAACAAGAAGTAGCCGCTTCTTGCCTGATTTTGTATCTTTATCTGTCGCGGTAGTGCTTGAAAAAATCTCTTCGGCTTTTTTAGAATATTTTTCTTCTATTTTATCAAAATTTTCTATTAAACTTTTTTCCGCTGCAATTCCCAATGTTGTTTTTGAATCTGATGATTCTTCCCGACTATTTTCTTTTTTGATTTCAACTAATTTTTTCTCAATAATTTTCTCGGGTTCCTTTTTCTTACTTTTGTCAACAGGTTCAATCTTGATTGCGCTCTGTTTCGGTGAATCAACCAAATCTTTTATAAGTCCGAAAATTACCGAGAAAGATACCGTTGTACCTTCGTTTATTTTACTTTCTATCTCGATTGTTCCATCCATAAGATTTACGAATTCCTTACAGATCATAAGCCCCAATCCCACTCCGTTCTTAGGAACACCGTTTTCATTATTCTCTTTGTATTCGCCGAAAATCATTTCTAATTTTTCTTTTGGAATACCACATCCGGAATCCTGTACAATTGTATTCAGTTGAATTGTATCTTCGGTTTTCTTTGCAGTAGCAACCTCAACCGAGACTTCACCGGTTTCAGTGAACTTAATCGCGTTAGAAAGCAGGTTGATCAATACTTGTCTGTACTTCATTGCATCGCCGATTATCTTTACCGGGATATCTCCGGCGATGTTCACTGTAACCCCCAACCCCTTTTCTCTTGCTCTCTGTCCTATAATCGATACAGCTTTGTTGATCTCTTCGGTCAAGTCAAATTCAATTTCGGAAAGATCCATTTTGCCGGCTTCGATATTTGAAATATCAAGAACGTTGTTGATTATATCCATCAACGAACCTGCTGCGGATTTGGCATTTACGGCATATTCTTTAAGTTCTTCGAGAGTTTCGAACTGACCGTCTTCAATTAGGCTTAATAATCCAAAAACAGAATTCATGGGAGTCCGAATCTCGTGACCCATATTAGCCAAGAACTGAGTTTTAATTTCACTTGATCGTAAAGCAGCAGCAGCTTCTTGTTCAATCCTATTATTTTCTTCTTTTAATTTTTCTATTTCCGCCTTACTTTCGTTTTCAAGTTTCACTTGCGACGTAATATCAGCTATCGAACCCTCGTAATAAATTTCTGCCCGTTTATCGTGATTTACTTTTCTTGCATTAATTTTTACCGATATTTTTGTGCCATCCGGGCGAACAAGAAGCGACCTAAAATTTTTCACTCTCTCAGATTTATCAACTATCTTTTTCAAATCGCTCAAATCGGAACCGTTAGCAAAAACCTTTGAAGCATCGTTTAAGTTAATAACCTCATCAACATTTGAGTAACCGAGTAATTTAACCAATGATAAATTTGCATAGATAAATTTGGAATCGACACTTATTCTAAAAAAACCTTCGGCGGCATTGTTTACAAAATCATCAAAATGTAGATCATCCTTCTCACCTAATTCTTCAGTTTCCGGTTCTATTTGAATTTTACTTCCCAGTAAAATCGAGGCAATTATTGATAAAACACATAGTACTGATACGATCGAAATTGTCTCAATAAAATTTGTATGAGAAGTATAAACGCCGGGATTAACTATTTGCACGCCGATAATCGAAAGAATCAAATACATCACAACAATGATTTGGTTTATATAATGCCATCTAATTGATATCCCAACGAGAAACACATAAAATGCCAAGACATTTGAATTAACAGCAAACAAATTCGTGATTTTTGTTACAACAAAAAATGAAGAGGCGATTACCGTAAAAAGCAGAAAATGTAAAAGAAGATTTGTTTTGCTTTTGCCCGTGTTTGTATTTGAAAGGACTAAAATTATAAACGCAAACACAGTTAGCGATAATCTTGATATATAAACTTCGAAGGAATGAATTACAAGATTGCGAACTTCGAAAATTAACGCAAGCACCCCGGATATTGCCGTAAGAACTGCTATTAATTGAAGAACAGTTAAATTGATCTTCGCTTGATTTGAAAATTTGCTCATTCTGAACTATTTCTCGGTATTAACGTGATAATATATAATTTAGTAAAAATAATATCGAATATTTTTACTAATTTTTTAATGTCGCAAACAAACTATTAACTTTTGACATGGAAATACAGTCTTAAAATATGATTGATTTTTTTTACACACTCGATAAAGAGCTTTTTTATTTTATCAATCACACACTTTCAAATCCAATTTTTGATAAAATTTTTCCCTATTTAACAGATGTTAAACATTGGTATCTCGTTTATATTATTTTCTGGCTAATTCTTATTATTAAAGGTGGAAGACTCGGAAGAATTACCGCAATGATGTCGCTCTTCTTAATAACCGCAAGTGATCAAATAAGCAGTTTTTTACTTAAGGATTGGATAGCAAGAATTCGACCGTGTAATGTTCTCCCGGATGTAAATATTCTAGTGTTCTGCAGCGGATCATATTCAATGCCATCCTCTCATGCTGTGAATAATTTTGCGGCAGCTGTTTTTCTTTCTAAATTGTTTCCAAAATATAAAATTCCGTTTTATACAATTGCCGTACTGATGGCATTCAGCCGCCCTTATGTTGGTGTACACTATCCGGCTGACATAATAGTCGGAGCAGTTGTCGGTGCCGTTATTGGTTACATTTTCGCAATTCTCACACTCCGAATTGATGAATATTTTTTAAGAATGAAATTGCCCGAACGAATAAAAATATTTCGTGGAAAGAGGAAAAAACAAAAACACAATTAGATATGAAAACAAAATTAGATATTGCTAAAAACTGGCTGCCGCGCTATACCGGAGCGGAAATCGACCAGCTTGGAGATTATATTCTTCTTACAAATTTTGCAGATTACGTTGACAAATTTGCCGATAAGTTTGAGTGCGACATTACCGGTGAAGGAAGACCGATGCAGACAGCCACAAATAGCAAAGGACTTTCAATAATTAATTTTGGAATCGGTTCTGCAAATGCCGCAACAATCATGGATCTGCTGATAGCGCGCAACCCTAAGGGAACTTTGTTCTTGGGTAAATGCGGAGGATTGAAGAAATCAACCGATCTTGGTCACTTTATTCTTCCTACTGCGGCAATCCGTGGAGAAGGAACGAGCAACGATTATGCCCCGGCTGAAGTGCCGGCGCTTCCTTCATTTAAGCTTCATAAGTTCGTTTCAAACAAAATTATAAAATATGTGAGTGAATACAGAACCGGCGTTATTTATACTACTAATCGGCGTGTGTGGGAGTGGGATAAAAAATTCAAGCAGTATTTGAAAAGCCTCGGCGCATTAGGGATTGACATGGAAACCGCAACAATTTTTATTGTCGGTTATGTAAATCAAATAGCTCACGGAGCTTTACTTCTTGTTTCTGATCTACCGATGATTCCTGATGGAATAAAAACTCGAGAATCCGATAAACTTGTGACAAAAAAATTTGTAGATCTTCATCTGCAGATAGGAATTGAAGCAATGACTGAAATTGGAGAGAAAGGCGAACAGATAAAGCATTTTACATATTAGGAGAAAAATATGAGATATATATTTTTAATAATATTTAGCATTTCTTTGCAGGCTCAATCAAAAGCACAGATTGATGAAGCTAAAAATGTACTGAATAAATTGATTAAATATTCTTTGGAAAATAATTATGAACCTGCGGCAGAGCTAATTATTTTTGATGCAATTGAGCAACCGACCGATAAACCAAGAACCTTTAATTGGAATAATCCTGAAGAACAAAAAGAAGTAATTCGTACTTGCAAAAAAATACGTGCTTTCATAAAGTTTGCAGACGATTATGAAATAGTAGATGCGGTTGAAATTCCCATCGTCGATTCTGAATTGGTGCTGGAATTGAAATTGTCAAGTGCAGGAAAAGAAACGGTTTTCAAATTTCTATTTGTGGAAGTAGATAATAAAATTTTACTTAAAGAAATTCTCTGATCTTTTTTATGAAAACTAATTTCAAAAAACTCGATTTAATCTTTGCCGCATTGCTTTTAGGACAATTGATCTTTGCAGTGACTGCACTATACTTTGTTTCAAACAATCTCTTTGAAACCGGCATTCTCAACTTCGAGAATGCTGTTATAATCGCAATGGTTTCTAATGCAGCATCGGTGCTCGGAGCAAGATTGTTAAACACATTGTTTCTTAAAAAAATGCGCGGTAGTGTCGATATTGGCAGAAAGATGCAGGTCTTTTCAACCAAGTCGATAATCATTCTTGCAATACTTGAATTCCAAAACATCATAAATATTGTGATGTATCTGTTTATATCCGAATATGTGTTCCTGCTGGTAGCAATATTAATTTTTATACTTCACTTTGTGTATAGACCAACTGAAGCTTTGTTTAGAAAAGAATCCGAGATTAAATATTAACACTTCTTAGCTCAAAGATTTTTTTTCGAGTACTTTTTAATCAGATATTTTTTCATTTTATTTCGAGGATAGCTTTCACCTTCAAGCATAACGTGAAAGGCAATCCCGTCCAAAATTGCTCCGAATATTTTTGCTTCTTCTTTTGCATTCTTAACGCCAATTTCGCTGAATATTTTTTCCATGCTATTGAATATTCTCTCCAAAGAAGAGATGAATTCCGGTGAAATTAATTTTGCTGTCTCAGGTTGAAGAATAAAAGATGAATATAATCTCCAATAATCGCTGTTTGTTTCCATTGCATCGAAAGCTTCTTCAATAAGCTTTCGTAATTTCTTATACGGATCTTTTTCCGATTCAACATTTCTGGTCATATTCTCAAGTTCAATGAGAAGCATTTCCATCACTGAACGCGTCAAATCTTCCTTCGAAGAAAAATAGTTATAAAGAAGACCTTTACTGATTGAAGCCTCAATTGCAATATCGCTTATTGAGGTTTCCTGATATCCTTTAGCTGCAAAGACTTTTAGTGCGGAATTAAGAATATTTTGTCGCGATCTTTCCCGCATCTCCTGAAATTGTTTTTCTGTTCTCGGCATTGTTTATTGAATAATTGTTCAGTCATAATAATATTCTTTATTCGGAAAATTATCAAGCACCAAATTATTTTTGCTTGACAAAGTGTTAAAAGAAATATATTTTTGATTGAACGTTTAGTCATTTATAAGGTTTTTGAAATTGAAAAAAATATTATTGCTTCTGTTCGTCTTACACAACTTTATCTTCCCCCAATCAGCTGGAGAAATAGTTAAAAAAGCCAACGATAAGATGCTGGGAAAAACGAGTCAAGGAATTATAAGGATGACAATCGTTCGTCCCGATTGGTCGCGTGAGATAACTATGAAAAGCTGGTCTAAAGGAAACGATTACTACTTGCTTTTGGTAATGAAACCGGCAAGAGAGAAAGGACAAGTATTCCTGAAAAGAAAAAACGAGATGTGGAATTATATTCCATCGATCAACCGGTTGGTTAAAATTCCGCCATCTATGATGATGCAGTCCTGGATGGGTTCGGATTTTACTAACGATGATCTTTTAAAAGAATCATCAATTGTGCAAGATTATAATCATAAAATTATCGGGGAGGAAGAAATCGAGGGTTATGATTGTTATAAAATTGAACTGCTGCCGAAACCCGAGGCTCCTGTTGTTTGGGGTAAAATTATTTCTTGGATTACAAAAGAGGAATTTATGATTATGAAAAGTGAATATTTCGATGAAGATCATTATTTGGTAAACACTCAAAAGGGAAGCGATGTGAAATTATTTGGGGACAGACTACTTCCAGCAAAAATGACAATGGTACCGGCAGACAAACCGGAGAACTCGACGATTTTAGAATTTCTGGAACTTGAGTTTGATAAACAAATCAACGAAGATTTCTTCTCTCAACAGAATATGAAAAGATTAAGATAAAATTTTGGGCAAACTATTTAAAATATCGTGGCGCAATCTTTGGCGAAACAATCGCAGAACTATTCTAACAATGACATCAGTTTATCTTGCCGTTGTCTTTGCCCTTTTTATGCGATCTATGCAATTTGGAAGTTACGATAATATGATTGAGAATTCAGTAAAACTATCAACCGGCCATATCCAAATACATAAGAATGGTTACTGGAATGACAAATCGATAAACAATACTTTCGCAAACGATGAAAGTATAATGAAAAAAATAAATTCAATTGAGGAAGTCACAACAACAGTTCCTCGATTAGAATCTTTCGCTCTCGCATCTTCCGGAAATTTTACAAAGGGTACGCTCGTTATCGGGATAAATCCTTCGCTCGAGAATAAACTTAATGAACTTGCTGATAAAATAATTTCTGGAGAGTATTTATCTGAAAATGACGGCAGTGCAGTCGTTGCGGAAAAACTTGCCGAATATCTTCATGTAACAGTTGGCGATACTATTATTCTTCTAGGACAAGGTTACCATGGAATTACTGCTGCGGGAGCTTATCATATAAAGGGTATATTAAAAATGCCGGTTCCCGAAATGAATAAACAATTGGTTTATTTGAGTCTTCCGGAAACACAATATCTTTACGCAACTGGCGATATGGTCACTTCTTATTCAATTATTCTTTCTTCAAACGACTATCTGGATGATTCAATAGAAAAACTTAAGAGTTTTCTTGACGAAAAAGAATATGAGGTTATGCCTTGGCAGACAATGAACAGAGAAATGGTTCAGGCTATTGAAGGCGATAATGCGGGCGGAATAATAATGCTTGCGATTTTATATCTTATTATCGGCTTCGGAATTTTCGGTACAGTGATGATGATGACCATCGAGAGGAAAAAAGAATTTGCAGTTCTTGTTGCAATAGGAATGCAGAGATCTAAACTCGCGTGGATTGTATTTCTTGAGTCTTTGATAATTAGTTCAATCAGTGTTATAATAGGAATAATTCTTTCGATACCTCTCCTTTACTATCTCCATTTAAATCCCATCCCGCTTTCAGGGGATCTGGCGAAAACACTTGAACAGTTTGGAGTTGAGGCTATACTTCCTTTTTCGATAGATAGTTACTTTTTCTTCGAGCAGGCGGCAATAGTTTTTGTTTTATCAGTTTTAGCAGCACTTTACCCGATTTTTGTAATAAACAAATTTACTGTCATAAAATCTCTGCGAGATTAGTATGCTAAGCCGAATCGCTTGGAAAAATATCTGGAGAAATAAATTACGAAGTGGAATAATTATTACTTCCATTTCACTGGGACTTTTCGGAGGAGTTTTTGCGATTGCCTTCATGAACGGGATGGCAAATCAAATGATAAACGACTTAATAAATTTGGAACTCGCAAATATTCAGCTTCACAATCCGCAGTTTTTGCTGAACGACGAGACAATTTACACAATCGAAAATCCCGAAAAGAAAATAGAAAGAATTAAGAAAATTGAACAAGTAAAATCGGTTTCATCAAGAACCGTAAGAATGGGAATGGCAAGTTCATCTTCAACTGGAAAGGGAGTGAGAATTAATGGTATTAATCCCGAGATTGAGAAACAAACAACAGAGCTTTCCGATAAAATTATAGAAGGTTCCTTCTTAGAAGATGAAAGAAAAAACCAAATAGTAGTTGGAGAAAAGCTTGTAAAAGAACTTAAACTAAAGCTAAACTCTAAGGTTATCTTAACTCTTCAGACGATTGATAACAATATAACCTATGCAGCTTTTAGAATCACCGGAATTTTCAAAACACAAAACACAATGTTCGACGAAAGCAATGTTTTCGTAAGAGATAAAGAGCTCAAGGAAATAGTTCATCTCCGCGAAAATCGAACAAACGAAATAGTAGTTGCATTATCGGATAATGATTTTACAAAACAAGTAAAATCAAAACTTATAAATGAGTTTGAAAAAGAAATACATAACGAAAAACTTATCGTGAGAACCTGGGACGAAATCAATCCTTCAGTAAAGATGATACAGCAAATGAGTCTTCAGTTCTCCTTCATATTTGTTATAATAATTTTGGTTGCACTAAGTTTTGGGATAACCAACACAATGCTGATGGTTGTGATGGAAAGAGTAAGAGAACTTGGGATGCTTATGGCTGTGGGAATGAATAAAATTAAACTTGCTGGAATGATTTTTTTCGAAACACTTTATCTTTCCCTTACGGGGGCTTTTGCCGGAATGATAATTAGTGTCGGAGCTATTTCAATTGCTGCAAAGACAGGTATCGACCTTTCCCCTATCGCCGAAGGATTTAATGCTTACGGTTACAGTTCTATTATCTATCCAGAGATCGACACGGCATTTTATTTCTATGTGATGTTTTTTGTTGTAATAACGGCATTTCTTGCATCAGTTTATCCCGCAAGAAAAGCTCTTAAATTTAATCCAGCTGAAGCAGTAAGAACAGAAGCTTAAGAGAGAGTTGATATGAGCATAATAAAAGTAGAAAATCTGGTAAAAATCTATAACAGCGGTGCTGTCCCGGTAACTGCTGTTGACGGTATTAATGTAGAATTCGAAAAGGGTGAATTTACTTCGATAGTCGGTCCTTCGGGCTGCGGGAAAACCACATTCTTAAATATGCTTGGCGGACTCGACGAACCGAGCAAAGGTCGGATAGTTATCGATTCAATTGATATAAGCAAATTGAAATCAAAACAGTTGATAGATTTCAGACTTCACAACATAGGATTTGTTTTTCAAGCTTTTAATTTGATCCCGGTTCTAACGGTAAAAGAAAATATAGAGTTTATTATGCAGCTTCAAGGAATATCTGCCGAAGAAAGAGAAAAACGAGTTGATGTACTTCTCGAACAAGTTGGATTGCTTGATAGAAAAAACGACAGGCCGAATAAGCTTTCCGGAGGTCAACAACAGCGTGTTGCTGTAGCCAGAGCATTGGCGGCAAAGCCAAAATTTATTCTCGCCGATGAGCCGACGGCAAATCTTGATAGTAAATCAACTGAAAATCTTCTCGATATTATGCTGAAGCTGAATAAAACCGAAGAAACAACCTTCATATTTGCTACTCACGATAACAGAGTGATGAAAAAAGCAAGAAGGTTGTTGGTTTTGGAAGACGGAAAAATAATCAAAGATGAAAAGTAGAATATCATATTTTCTGATATCAATTGGGGTGCTTCAAATATTTATAAGTGCTCAGAGCGATGTATCTATCAATGGTTATTTACAGAATCTTCAAACTGTTTACAATCCAAAATCTTCTTCCGAATTAATGTCAATGAATTCAATCAGTAATCGATTTGATCTGACTTGGTTTGCTGAAGAGTCGGCAACATTTAGCATGAGTATAAGAAATTATTTTGATTCGGGCGAGCTGGTAAGACTGAATCCTTTTTATGCGGAATTAGTTTCGTTTGATAATGGTTATTTCGATCTTACAAAAACAATCTTCAGCGATTCTTCCTACATTCTTTACTCAAATATTGATCGATTGAATTTTGAACTGAACCTGGGTGATCTCGATATTGTTATCGGAAGGCAAAGAGTAAATTGGGGAATTAATCTTGTTTGGACACCGAACGATATCTTCAACTCTTTTTCATATCTCAATTTTGATTACGTTGAGAGACCGGGAAGCGATGCAATAAGATTGCAATACTATACATCCTCAACGAGTGCTGCAGAGTTTGTAGCGAAGTTAAATCATGAAAAGAAAATTACTGCGGCAGTTCTTTACCGTTTTAACGAGTTCGGCTACGATATTCAATTCCTAGGCGGTGTAATGGAAGATGACATGGTAATCGGAGGAGGGTTTTCCGGTCAAATTGCATCAGCAGGTTTCAACGGAGAAGTCACTTATTTCAGAGATAGAAAAAATTTTAATGATGCTAATGGAACACTTATAGCCTCAACCGGAGTAAATTATACTTTTCAAAACTCGCTTTATCTCCACATAGCCGCACTGTTCAACAGCAACGGAACTACCGGGAACGCCGGCGGAATAAATTATTTAGATGTTACAGAATTTTCAGTTAAGAGTTTTACACTTGCAAAATATTCTTTGTTTGCCGAAACAGCATATCAAATTACGCCGTTAACCAGAGCTTCCATAGGACTTCTATTTAATCCGAGTGATAATTCATATTATGTTGGTCCTTCTTGCGATATTTCGTTGACTGAAAACATTTATCTTCTTTTGATAGGACAGTTCTTTGGTGGAAATCCTTCAACCGAATTTGGTGACTTCGGCAAATTTTTTAATATGAGAGTTAAGTGGAATTTTTAATTATTTTTATCTTCGCTTGCTTATTTCCCCGGTTTACAAGATAAACCCCAAATAAAATTACAAATGCGGCTGTAATTAAATTAAATGTTAAAACTTCATCGAGAAACAACCAACCGATGAACAATGCAATTACTGGATTTATGTAAGCATAGGTCGCAACAAATGAGACAGGCAGTTCGGAAATAGCGTAAATGTAAGCTGCATAACCAAATAGCGATCCGACAAACAGCAAATAAAGATAAGCTCCAAGACTTTCCGGCGTGAAATAAAATCTCTCCCATTCGCCAAGTGCGAATCCCAAGCCCGTCTGAATTACCCCGGCTGTTAACATTTGAATTGCAGCACTCATCAAAGGATGTGTTGTTAATTTTTTATACTTGCTGTAAACCGAACCTAACGACCAAGCAGTTACCCCGAAGAATATGGAGATTACGCCATAGATATAATCTCCCTCAACAATATCTTCCAGACTTCCCCCGAGTATCAAATAAATTCCAAAAGATCCTGCGAGCAGACCTAACACAATAAACATATTATAAGATTTTCCTCGAGTAAAAATCAGTTCGATGATTGTTATAATAAGAGGAATAGTTGTGATTAGTAGAGCCGTTAATCCGGATGGAAGCCATTGCTCGGCAACAACAACCAAACCGTTGGCAACACCTAAAAGCAATATACCAACTATCATTATGGGAACTAGTTCTTGTTTCAAAGGAAATTTAAATCCCTTTAATCTCAGAACTATTAAAAAGAATAAGCCAGCAGCCGTCCATCTAAAACCGGCAAAAAGCCAGGGCGGAAGATCTTCTACACCAACTCGTATTGCAAGGTAAGTCGTTCCCCAAACAATACAAATGCTTGTATAAGCAAGGTATGCTTTTAATTTAGGATTATTCATACTCCCAGTATTTTATCCCACAAAACTACACTAAAAAAATTTAATTAAATATTGCTATTTTGCATCGTTGTTTAATAAAAAGATTAACGGATAATCATGGAAAAAATTAGAGGATGGTTCACGGGAGTTCCCTTTCTTGACGAAAACATCGAAGCTGTTATTGCTGTTATTCTTGCAGTTATTGCCTATTTCATAACAAAAAAAGTATTGTTTCAAGTAATAGCAAAACTTGTTAAAAAAACCAAAACAGATCTTGACGATATTTTTCTTAACGATAGAGTGCTTCGAAGAATATCATTTATTCCGCCTTTAATAATTCTGTATTCAGTTACTTTCTTTGAATTAAAAACCGAAACAATAATTGATAATATCCTTGAAGCAATTATTGCGTTCGTTTTTTTGCTTACAATAACCGCATTTATCGATGCAATTATTGAAGTAATACAAAAATTTCCCCGTTTCCGTGATAGGCCGATGAAAGGATACGGACAGGTTGTAAAAATTATACTTTATATTATCGGAATTGTGTTTATAATCGGTTTGCTGACAGGCCAAAATCCCTGGGGATTGTTTGCTGGATTAGGAGCCATGAGTGCAATACTTCTGCTTATTTTTAAGGATACGATTCTTTCTTTTGTGGCGAGCATTCAAATCACTTCGTATGATTTGGTAAAGGTCGGCGATTGGATTGAGATGCCGAAATACGGAGTTGACGGTGATATTATGGACATAGCTCTTCACACTGTAAAAGTAAGAAACTTCGATAAAACTATAACTGTTATCCCCACACTTTCTCTGATTGAAACATCTTTCAAAAACTGGCGGGGAATGCAGGAAACGGGCGGGAGAAGAATAAAAAGATCAATTTATTTGGACTTGGCAAGCATTAAATTTTGCACCGATGAAATGTTGAAAAGATACGAAAATTTTGTTTTTATATCAGATTATATAAAATTTAAAAAAGAAGATATAAGTAAATATAATTCCGAGCTTAAAGTTGATCCCGAACATTGGTTTAACGGCAGAAGACTCACGAACATAGGAACTTTTCGCGAATACCTAAAATCTTATTTAAAAAACAGAAAGGATATTAGACAGGATTTAACATTTTTAGTACGACAATTGCCGGCAACAGAACACGGACTGCCAATTGAAATTTATATTTTTGCCGCCACTACTGTTTGGACTGAATACGAAGAGATTCAAGCTGATATATTTGATCATATCTTTGCGATAATACCCGAATTTGATCTTAAAATTTATCAAAGTCCAAGCAGTCACGATCTAAAAGAAATTTCGGCCGGAAAACCAAACTAGGACAGAATAGATGAAAGTAAAAGTTTCTCAAGCAGCCGCATACGCCTTAAAAGATCTTGGTGTTGAAGTGATTACTAATGTGCCGGGTTTCGGCGGAAGCGAAACAATGACTGAGATCAATCAAATTTTTGGAAAAAATTTTCCCGTCTCTTTTAATGAAGAAGTTTCTTACACAATTGCCCATGGTGCCAGCATTGCCGGAAAGCGTTCTTGCTCAATAATGAAATCCCAAGGTTTTGCAAAAGCAGCTAATTCAATTTTGGATTCGCTTTACACTGACTTGACAGCCGGTTTTATGATTTTAATTTTCGATGATCCCGACGGCAGCCACTCTGACAATATCATAGAAATCGATCCCATTCTTAAAGGATTTAAAATTCCGTTCCTAAGATCAACAGGAACAAATATTTACGATGATATACTGAAAGCATATGAAGAATCTGAGAAGCGGAAACTTCCGTTTGTAATTATCTTTAATGCTATGTTAATCGATTCGCCTTCAAATTTTGAGAGAAAGGAAAATTCACGCAAATCTTTCGAGTATAAAAGGAGCGTTTTAGATCATGTTGTTCACCCGTTTTTAGCCGAATATCAATTCAGAAAATTCATAGCAAAAACTCTTCAAGGTGATTTAACCTCGCTAATAAAACCTAATTTACCAAATGTACCTTTAGATCTCCCGGAGCGTTATAAAATAAATGCCCAGAAATACGAGCCCCTTTTTCAAGTTTTTAGAGATTTGCGCGGTGATGTCGTTTCCGGGGATACTAGTACATCAAGTGTTTATGTTTTCCCGCCATATTCCTGTATAGATATTGTAACTTATATTGGAGGGAGTATTCCTCTTGCAATTGGAGCTTATCTTGCCGGAAATAAAGATGTTTGGGCGCTTACCGGAGATTTTGGTTTTATTGCAGCAGGTCATATGGGTTTAATAGAACTGCTCCAAAGAGAGATTCCTGTCAAAGTTCTGATTTTTAACAACAAGCAGGCATCAGCAACCGGAGGTCAGACGATTCCTAAAAAAATTATGATGAGATTATTAGCGGGTTATGAAAATTTTCTTCTGCATATCTCAAATCCAACTGATGTGTTTGAGGTTAATCAAGTTTTAACCGAAGCAAAAAAATCGGATACTTTCAAAATTATTGTTGCAGATTTTTAATTTCTTTCTCGGCTTTTATTCAAAAAAAGATTTACTATTTTCATTACAGAGTCTTACCCATAAACCGATAAATCATGATAAAAAATTATTTCGATGAAATACCCGAAAATGTACCGGAAGAATTAATTGAAACAATAATTTCATCGGAAAAAATCCGGGTTGAAAGAATTATCTCGGATAATCATGCATCCCCCGAAAATTTTTGGTACGATCAAAGTGAAAATGAATTTGTGCTGCTTTTACAAGGAAATGCTGTTATTCAATTCGAAAATTATGAACAGGATTTGAAGCCGGGCGATTATATCATTATTGAAGCACATAATAAACATCGTGTTAAATCCACAAGCGGCAGCGAAAAAACAATCTGGCTTACAATATTTTATTAAGAGGAAGATTTATGTTTTCAAATACATTGATTGCATCTGATAATTCATGGATGCTCTGGGCAATTTTAATTGCAGCAGCATCCTTCGGAGTTTGGGCTGAAAAAACAAAGTTGGGCTCTAAACTATCGGCGGTTGTAGTGACCATACTTGTTACATTCATTTTATCGAATCTTTCAATAATCCCAACAGAATCTAAAACTTATGATATAGTTTGGAGTTATCTTGTTCCTCTTGCAATTCCCTTACTTCTTTTTAAAGCAAATATTTCTAGAATTATTAAAGATTCGGGTCCGACATTAATCGCATTTATAATAGGCGGAATAGGAACCGTAACAGGTACAATAATAGCCTATTCAATCGTAAATATGGGTGAAGAAGGGTGGAAAATTGCCGGCATCTTTTGTTCTACCTATGTGGGTGGTTCAATGAATTATGTTGCCGCTGCTGAAGCACTTCAGTTGAAATCAGCAGATTTACTTACAGCCGGCATAGCTGCTGATAATCTTGTAATGACTCTATACTTTCTCTTGTTGTTCGCTATTCCTGCAATAAAGTGGATTACAAAATTTTTCCCGGAAAGGAAACTCATTGATGAGGATTCAAAATTCTACGAAGAAAATTCAGATGATCATAGTCTGACAGTATTCGATTTAGGAACATCACTCACTATTACTTTTGTTGTTTGTGCAATCGGATTTGCACTTCAGGATGTGTTAGGAATTTCAGGCAGCGGAATCTTAATTATTACGGCAATCATCGTTGCTCTTGCTTCAATTTTTCCAAAACAGTTTAATTCGATCAAGGGTGCGGATAAAATCGGAACTTTCTTTATGCAAGTATTTTTTGCAGCTATTGGTGCAAGTGCAAACATAGGAATTGTATTAAAAGTCGGTCCAGTTCTCTTTATCTTTGCTGCAATGATACTTTCGTGCCATCTTATATTTTTGTTATTTTTTGGCAGAATGTTAAAACTTGATATTCGAGAAATAGTGATCGCATCAAATGCAAATATGGGCGGACCAACCACCGCAGCAGCTATGGCTGTTGCCCGAAAATGGCACGCCCTTGTTATACCGGCTATTTTATGCGGAACTCTCGGATATGCGATTGCAACTTTTATAGGGGTGGGAGTCGCTCATTTAATAAGGTAAAATGAAATGGCGTTCAGCAATATTAAAAGATCGAATGACAGATATCTCGGTGGAGTGCTCGGCGGAATTGCAAATCATTTAGGTTGGAACGTCTGGTTTGTTAGAATTTCTTATTCAGTCCTCAGCTTGATTGGATTTTTAGTTCCGGGCTTTATCGTTTATATAATTCTTTGGACAATAATGGAAAAACCGGATGAATAATAAATTCAAAAAATATTTGTTGATTATAACTTCACTTGCTTACTTGAGCATATTCCCTTCAATTTCATCTGCTCAAATTAATACTTTAATGTTTGGAGGCAGTGTGGGTTTTGGTGAAATTAAAAGCAACACACCGCAACAATCAACATTAAATCTGAGAATTCTTACTGAATTTGAAACTTCGTTTTGGGCGGGAGTTTATTTCAGGTTCTCTTATCAAATAGCTAAAGACTTTGAAGCATTCCTCCCGGATACTTCGCCGCAAAGTCATTTCCCTTATCTTCAAATCTTCGGCTTTACCGGCAACATAAAACAATATTTGGACAAAAATATTTTTTTAAAAGAAGGTGCGGGATTAATCGCTGTTAACGACAGATTATTCAAAACGAGAGATATCTGGGGAGCGGGTGTGACTTTCAATGCGATGCTTGGACTTGATTTAAGAGAAAACTTCGGAGAAGGATTCACTATTGGAGCCGGTGTGGATTATGGTCTTGCATTCAACTTCGAAAATTCGCAATTTTATTCTTTCTCAGCGCAATTGGATTATTATCTTTTCTAAACTTCTTTTTCCTGATCAGCGACTTTTGTTTTTGTAATTTCCTGCGAAGGATAACTTCCCAATACTTTTACGAAACGGGTGTGTTTGTTTAACTCTTCGACTGCCTTTTTTACTTTCTCGTCAGCAATGTTTCCTAAGAAATCAAGATAAAACATTTCTTCCCATGGATTACCCATAACCGGTCGGGATTCGAGTTTTGTTAAGTTCAAACCATATTTTCTAAAAACATTCAACGCATCAACCAATGAACCTGCTGTTTGTGCTGTTGCAATTACAAGCGATGTTTTACATTCGATTCTTGAATCAACCGAAACGGGTTTGCGTGCACAGACAATAAATCTCGTAAAATTCTCGCTCTGGTTAGCTATGTTCTCTCTGAGAATTTTCACGTTAAACAAATTTGCTGCCTCTTTACTTGCAATTGCCGCAACGAATTTATTTTTTTCCTCCTTAATTTTTTTAACCGACATCGCAGTATCGGCAAAGTATTCAATTGCGCAATCGGGCAGGCTTGATAGAAACCTGCTGCACTGTGCGGCTGCTTGATAATGTGCATAAATCTTTTTTATCTCAAATGTTGAGATTTCGTCTTTTGCAACAAGACAATGATTAACTTCATGACGTTCTTCACCAACAATGCTCAGAGTAGTGTGAAGAAGTAAATCATAAACTTCATTGATTCCCCCTGAAGTTGTATTTTCAATCGGAAGAATTGCATAATCCGCTTCTCCTTTTTCAGTATAGTTAACAACATCATCAAATCTGTTTCCGCTGATTAAAATAAGATCGTCATTGTAAGAGGAAAAAAACTTTTTTGCTGCTAAGTAACTGTATGATCCTTCAATTCCTTGGATTGCGACACGAAGCTGTTTTGTATGCATCTCATTTTGATTTGCTAGCCGCTGCAAATAGCTGTGCTGCAGTCTTATTGAATCGTCTATAATCTCATAAAAAACTTTCGAGACGAGTTGCTGACTTATTCCGTGTTCTTTTCCAATTTCAATTAGTCTAACGAGTAATTCTTCCTCTCTTTTGGGATCACGTATCGGTTTATCGGTTACTTCCTTGGCTTCAACAATCTCTTTGCTGATTTTCCTTCTTTCGGCAATCAGTTTTACTATTTTCTCGTCGATATCGTTTATTCTTTTACGCAGCTCTAAAAGCTCCAAATCGGTTGCCTACTGAATATTTATATATTATCTATATCGAATCTAAGTAAAAATTATCAAAAAAATTGCCAATTATCTATAATTAGATTATATTGAATGTAAACGAATCTTAATGTCTTATTATCCTTGGGAGGAAAAAATGAAAAAAGCTGTTGTATTAGTAGTATTCGCTTTACTTTCCCTTTCTCTTGTTGCATTTACACTGTTGGAATCAAGTCCTACGGTTGATGCAAAGTATATCGGAACAAAAAAATGCGGTATGTGTCACAAAGCAAAGACCGGTGATCAACTGGGTATTTGGGAAAAAAGCCAGCATGCTCAAGCCTACAAAACACTTCAAAGCGATGCATCAAAAGCAATTGTTAAAGAAAAAGGTTTAGGCGATGACGCAACAAAAGTTGCAGAATGTTTAGCTTGCCACGTTACGGGTGCAGGAGAAGATGCTTCTAAATTTGAAAAATCTTTCTCGATCGAAGATGGAATATCATGCGAAGCATGTCATGGTGCAGGGTCAGAGTACAAATCGAAAAAAATAATGGAAGATCACGCTGCTTCAGTTGCTAATGGTATGACAGAATACAAAACCGAAGCCGATATTGAAGCACAATGCAAAACTTGCCACAACGAAAAAAGCCCTACTTTTAAAGGATTTAAATTCAAAGAAGCATGGGCAAAAATAGCACATCCAACTAAAGAAGGTTAACAACTATTTTCGGGCATAAATAATGAAAAAAATAGTATTTATAGTAGTTTTTTTAATAATGCCTGTAAGTTTAATAAGCCAAAATATAAACGGGAGAATATCATCTTCCGTTTATAGTTTTGAGAGATATGACACTCAACAGGAAAAAACAAACTACATTCGTTCATTTCAATCGCTCACACTTAATGTTAATAAAGACAACTTTAGCTTTAGAACACGCACAAACCTTGAAACAAATTTTTCAGAAAGCCTCGAAAATGATCCGCGTTTAAGATTTTATAATCTTTATTTCGAATTGCGAAATATTTTGGATGTTGCAACTGTTCGCCTCGGAAGACAATCAGCCTTTAATGGAGTTGGTAGCGGATTATATGACGGAGTTAATCTTAAACTAAAGTTCTCCGGTTTTAACATAAGTGGTTATTACGGAGGAAACGTTCCGGCATATCAAAAATTAGAATTTACTGATGATATTGCTGAAGACTACGTATTAAGCGGTAAAATTGCCTATAACGCGGTTGAAAATTTAAATGTATCTGTAGCTTATATTGATAAAAATTTCAAATCACAGGATTACATTACGCAAAGACTGGATGAAAATCTTAATCTTATCGACGTATTGATTCAATCGAAATCGAATCAGTATAAATATCTATCCGGAAATGTTTCATACAATATGACTGATTATTTTTCTGCAAACGCCCGCTACGACTATGATTTCAACTATAAGACAACCTCAAAAGTAGAGTTCCTCGGTCGCTATTCTCAGATAGAAAATCTTGGAATCAGCTTTTACTATAATTATAGAGAACCGCGGGTAAGATATAATTCGATTTTTGCCGTTTTTGATTTTGGCAACACTTCCGAAATTGAAGGTGGCATCGATTACAGTTTCGGCAAAGATTTTACAGTGTTCGGAAAATTTGCAACTGTTGAGTATAAGGACGATAATTCGCAGAGAATTTCGGTTGGCGTAAATTCGGTTTACGGTACTTTATCATACAGAAAATCTCTTGGTTATGCCGGCGAAATGGATGCTGTTTCAATCTCAACTGCAAGATCATTTTTCGATGGTTTATTAACGCCTTCAATCGGTTTAGCTTTTACTTCATATAAGTTGACCGAAGATTCACCTAAAAATGATCTGATGACACTCTTAGCCGGATTCAATTACAGACCGATAAACGTTCTCTCCTTCGATATTCAGGGTCAATATCTTAACAATAAGATCTATAAAAACGACTTTAGAATTCTTTTCAAAGTTAATTTCTGGTTCAACGAAAACTTAAATATAATGTGATATGAAAAATAAAATACTTTACATAGGCATTTTTTCTCTTGCTGCAATTTTTCTTGCGGTAACCGCTTTTTCGCGAGAAGCTGAAGAAGAGAAAAAAACAAATAAGGATATACTGATTTTTTCTCATGCGCTGCATGTGGAAATGGATATTGATTGTGAATCATGTCATACAATAATGGAAGACACTCCTACGCTTTCGGATATCAGGCTTCCGTTGATGGATACCTGTGCAGATTGCCATGATGTTGAGGACGAGGAACTATGCACAACATGTCATTATGATGAAGTGTATGAAACTTACCCTGAAAGGACATATGAACTTTATTTCGATCACAGCTCCCACATGGAACAGGACATGTCCTGTGTTGATTGCCACAAAGGTTTGGATAAGATCGACTATGGATTCGAATCCGAGGAAACACATCCTTCAATGGAAAGTTGTTTCACTTGTCATAATGATATCTCGGTAGCTTCAAACACTTGTGAATCATGTCATATATCTACTGTTGATCTAATTCCACAATCTCACAAAACAGCAGACTTTTTTGAAAATCATAAATTTGCTGCCGATATGGGAAATCAAGAATGCGCAGTTTGTCATGATAACAACTTCTGCGAGGACTGCCACACAGCAACTGTTATGATTACTGAAACAAACACCGCTTCGGATTTCTATACACCGTATTCTCCTCACAAGTATGTTGACAACACAAATCAGCAGCAGATCACACGAGTTCACGATTTGAATTTTAGATTTACACATGGAATTGATGCAAAAGCAAAACGAGATCAATGTGCAACCTGTCATCAGCCTGAAACATTCTGCGTTGAATGTCATTCAAGTGAAGGAGGAGATTTTGCACTTGGCGGAGTTGTTCCCTATTCACATACCTTGAACGACTTTTTAACAATTGGTGTTGGAACCGGCGGCGGCGAACATGCTATTCTTGCTAAGAGAGATATTGAATCATGTGCAGGCTGCCACGACACACAAGGCGGTGATCCGACTTGTATTCTTTGTCACATTGATACTGATGGAATAAAGGGAACTAATCCAAAAACTCATGCTAATTCTTTTATGATGGATGCCGAAGGTGATTGGCACAGCGATGATGGTTCGTTATGTTTTAACTGTCACGTAAATACGAGAACTGCAGGCATCGGATTCTGCGGATATTGTCATAGTTCGAATTAAATTTTATAGGAACGCCATGAAATCCAAATTTATTATAATAATCTATGCGCTTTTAATTTTAGGAATAGCTGCGGTTGGATGCAGCGATATTGAGAGTGATATCACCAGCAACGAATCGGTGGGTGTGCATCCTGATGGATTCGGAAAACCCGGTTCCGACGTATTTCATTCAGCCTGGTTTAAAGTAAATAATTGGGAACTGCGTGAGTGCCAAACTTGTCATGCCGCAGATTATTCAGGCGGTGTAACCGGGGAAAGTTGTCTTACTTGCCACACAGGTGATAACGGACCCGAATCATGTAATACCTGTCATGGTGATTTTGGAGATAGTGATTACATTGCGCCTCCACAGGATCTCTCGGACAATACTTCTACAACTGCGGTTGGAGTCGGTTCTCACACTTCGCATATCTATATGAACAGTTTGATGACACGAATTTCCTGTTTCGAATGCCACGAAAATCAAACACCCGAAGGTGTAAGATTTGTTTACGGACATATTGCCGGGGACGGCGGGACGATTTCTTTCGGTGAGTTTGCTTCTTCGGGATTGAGTGCGCCGGAATACAGTTATGCTGATAATACTTGTTCAAACACTTATTGCCACGGAAATTTTGAATTACTTAAAGCCGATTCAGAGTTTCAGTTTGCATACACGGCAGACAAGATGGAAGGCAACAACTTTACCCCTAGGTTCAATCAAGTTGATGACACTCAAGGCGCTTGCGGAACTTGTCACGGACTTCCGCCGACAGGACATATCCCTTCGGAGATTAACAATTGCACTAACTGTCACTTTGGAGTAGTTGATGCACAGGGAAAAATTATAGATAAAACTCTCCATATTAATGGTCAAGTTAATGTGTACGGCAGCAAGTAAATTAATCATTAAGAAAATTAAGCCGCTTGAAAAGAGCGGCTTTTTTTTTAGTTTTATGAAATATTATTAAGAGAAATCAGTAAAAATTTATGACGCTATCGGGAAACATAAAAGACCTTATAATTGATTCAATAGGTGAAGGGGTTTTTACAGTAGATAAAAATTTCAGAATCAATTTTTTCAACAAGGGAGCCGAACGTTTAACTGGATTTAAAGCTGAGGAAGTCCTCGGCAAATTCTGCAAACACATATTTCAAAGCGACAGTTGTTTTGATAACTGCCCAATCAGTCAAGTTTTACGCAGCGGAAAAAATCTTTACGATTTTGAAACTTACTATTCTTTCATTAATGAATCTAAAACTCCTATCCGGCTTAATGCCTCGGTTCTTTACAATGAAAAAAACGAACCAACCGGAGGGATTGTTTCGTTTAGGGATGTATCGGAACTATATGCTTTGAAGCGAAATTTATCGGACACAACAAAATACCAGGGCATTATCGGAAGAAGTAAACAGATGAACGAAATATTTGATCTTATTGAGGAGATTTCGGATTCAAATGCCCCGGTTTTTATCCAAGGAGAAAGCGGCACAGGAAAAGAACTTATCGCAAATGCGATTCAAAAAAGAAGTCCGAGATCCAGTAAACCATTCATAAAAATTAACTGTTCGGTTTTCCCGGAAAATTTACTCGGCAGCGAATTGTTCGGTCATGCAAAAGGAGCATTTACGGATGCCATAAATAACAGAGCAGGTAGATTTGAAATTGCAGACGGCGGAACAATTTTTCTCGATGAAGTTGCTGAGATGCCTCTTCAAATGCAGGTACAGCTTTTAAGAGTTTTGCAGGAAGGAACATTTGAACGCATAGGTGAATCGATCACACGTAAAGTGGATGTAAGGGTAATTGCTGCAACAAATGTAAATATTTCAAAAGCGTTGAAGGACGGAAGTTTTAGAGAAGATTTGTTCTACAGATTGAATGTAATTCCAATTGAAATTCCGCCTCTCCGCGAAAGACCGGAAGATATCGTTCCTTTGGTTCATCACATACTTCAGAAATTTTCAATAACATATCAAAAGTCTGTTCCCGATGTAAGCGATGCAGTGCTTGATCTGCTGATCAATTATGATTGGCCCGGAAATATAAGAGAATTAGAAAACGTTCTCGAATATGCATTTGTTAAAACCCCAAGCGGCGAGGTAATTGTTGAAAGTAAACTACCCCCAAAAATTATTTCGCCGATAAAGAAAAAACCTGCAGGAACAGAAAAGGGAACTTTTTACAACGAAGAAAGATTGAGACTTATCCATATCCTAGAAGAAAACAGATGGAATCAAACCAAATCGGCAGAAGTTCTAGGTATCGGAAGAACCACACTTTGGAGAAAATTAAAAAAATATGGTCTCATAGACTAACTGTTTCATCCTGTTCTAAGTGAACAATCTGTTTCAAACCGTTATTATACTTCTAAATCAACAATTTCCAAGTTTTCATTCAATTTCAGCATAAAGCGAAACGATCTGTTTCATATGGTGATAAAAATCGTTTCAAAATCACGGTTTTTCACTGGCACTAATATTGCACAAACCTATTAAAAATATTATAGGATACCTTTATAGGATTAAAATGAAAAAAATACTTTATTTACTAACATTAGTTACTTTCATGATTCTCTTTGCACAAGCTTGCAAGGAAGACGATTCCCCGGAACTAAATGTACCGGATCCGGACATTGCAAAAGTTAACTCCTGCGAAGGATGCCACACAAACTATGACCATCTCAAAGAAATTTACACGCCCGACCCACCAAGCACCGGAGGTGGGGGATGCGGTGGTGAAACACCTCACATTGAACCGTACGATCGTGTTTACTTGGGAGGGGAAGGTTATGAAATATTTAGAAATAGTATTCACGGTGCTCTTTCGTGCACAAAATGCCACAACGGAGTTGATGGAACTGACGAAAAAGATGTGGCTCATTCAGGAAATTTTAGAAGTAAACCATCACTTTATTCGGAAGAAACTTGTATTGAATGTCACCCAATGATAACTCTTCGTGCGGATAATAGTCTGCACGAACAAGGTCTCGGACAAAAACATATGGTTGCTTCCCGGTACGGTGCAAACAGTTTTGACGAACTCCCCGAAATGTTAAAAGAGGGTTACAACCAAAACTGCGCAACATGCCACGGTACTTGCGGGGATTGCCATGTTAACAGACCTCATGCTGGTGGAGGCGGTTTGTATCAAGGACACAATTTTGTCAAGTCTCCTGATATGCAGGATCATTGCACGACTTGTCACGTCAGCAGAGGCGGACATGCATATTATGGAGTTGCAGTAGGAACAGTGCCGGATGCTCATTTAACTAAAGCCGGTTTTACATGTATGAACTGTCACTCAAAAAATGAAATACACGGTGATGATAATACATACAACCAAAGATATCAAATGGAACTCCTCCCCTCGTGTACCGACTGCCATACGGGTTTGGAGAATTCAAATAATTATCACTCAGCACATTTGAATAGTTTTAATTGTAATACATGTCATTCACAGGATTACAATAACTGCGGAAGTTGTCACATAGGCGGCGAGGGTGCAAGAATTCATTCGCATCAGAAATTCAAAATTGCGCTTAACCCTCTTCCCGAAATCAAACCGTATGAATTCGCAACTGTGCGACAATCTCTAATGGCTCCGGATAGTTGGAAAGAGTATGGAGTTGACAATCTCGCTAACTTTGATTCTGCACCTACTTATAAATACACAACCCCTCACAACATTATAAAATGGACAAGCAGAACCCAGGTTGAAGAAGGAAAACCATGCTACGACGCGTGTCACATTATCCAGGAAAACGGAGAATTCAGAAACAAAGAACTTTATTTATTCAGGTCGGATCTAGAAGAATGGGAGTTGACCGCAACACAAGGAATTGTTGTTGATGGCAGACTTCCCGCAAGCTGGGGCGTTAAGTAATAAAACTAAATATATTGTACAATTATTCATAAGGAGTAAAAATGGAACTAAGAAAATTATTCTACCTACTGCTGATCATCCCTTTTTTATTTGTTGCAACATCCTGCAGCAGCGATGATGATCCCGTTACACCCGAACCGACTGTTAACGAAGCCGAGTTGCTTGTTCAATATCTTGAAGCAAATGGCGATGCAGTTAACACAAAATTTCCAAGTATGATTCCAGCATCAACCGTTCATACAAATATTCTTACCGGTGCAGATCAGTATATCATCGATATTAGATCTGCAGCAGATTACGCTGCAGGACACATTCAAGGTGCTGTAAATGTATCGGCTACACAAGTTCTTGCACATTATGAATCAAATAATCTTCAAAACAAAGCAACAGTCGTCATTGTATGTTACACCGGTCAAACAGCTGGGTGGGTAACAGGTTTGCTTCAGTTAGCCGGATACTCAAATGTGAAAGATTTGAAATTTGGTATGTGCAGCTGGAATTCTCAAACAGCAAACGGCTGGATGGGTGCAATGTCAAATGCATATGTTTCAAACCTAACAACAACTGCTACACCAAAACCTGCAGCTGGTGAATTACCGACCCTCTCAACAGGAAAATCCGATGGAGCTTCAATTTTAAGAGCAAGAATCGAAGCAATTTTTGCTGAAGGTTTTGATCCTGCAAAAATTACAGCTCAATCTGCCGTACAAAGTGCTTCCAATTATTTTATTATAAACTATTGGCCTGCAGATCACTACAATTGGAACCATATTCCCGGAGCTATGCAATATACGCCTGGTCAATCATTAAAATTAGGTGCCGACCTCAAAACAATCGCAACAGATAAAGAAGTTGTTGTATATTGCTATACTGGACAAACCTCAGCTCATGTTGCCGCATTTTTAAGAGTAGTAGGTTACAATGCAAAATCTTTGTTGTTCGGAGTTAATGCAATCGCTTATGATACGATGCCGGGAACAAAATTTAGTCCAACCGAAGTAAATGATTATGAATTAGTTCAATAAAACTCTTTATGTAATAAAAAGCCTCATGTATTTGAGGCTTTTTTTTATATATTTAAATTTAATTGACAAATTGAGAAATAAATGAACGAAATGCTGGGCAATCAACTTTTTATGGCTAGGAGATATTCCGAAGCATTAAAAAATTTGGAAGCTGCTCTACTTCATAGTCCTGAGCAAAAACCTATCAAACGGAAGTTGATAATCTGTTATGCCCAAACAGGTGATATTTACAAAAGTCTGAATTTGTTCTATGATCTAATCAAAGATGATATTCAGTTTATTATTGATGCAGATCCGATCTTAGACGATTGTCCTTGCAATGAAATAATCGAACAACTAGAAGAACAAACCGATTTTAACTACGATCCATTTGAGACAAAAATATATCAAGGAATAATATGGCTTTACTGCGATGCTGCAAAATCCCTTTCATGTTTCCAAAAAGCCGGAGAACTGGAGAATTCAAATGAAGTGATCAAAAATGTAATCGAACTGATTGAGAAATATACAGCAACTTAATTAAGATAGACCTGCCTGCACTTCCATTTATTCTTTCCTTTTATTTGATTATCCCAAATATATTAGTGAAATTGTCGAATGTTTGTCTATAGGGACAGCTAAATTTTTATTAGATTTGTAAGTCTGAATTTGTTTTTGACTTTTTTTGACTGACAATAAACTATTTTAATATATGCTTACATCAATTCATTTATTGAATATATTACTGCCGCTTCTTTATTTTGCGGCATTTATTTTCTATGCTTATGATTTTTTTAATGAAAAAGAATTCTTCAAAAAATCAAAAAGTGCTCTGCTTTTTATAATTTTGATTATTCATATTTTCTATCTTGTTTTAAGGACTATCGAATTTAATCATCCCCCGATTACAACAAAATTTGAAATTTTTACAGTTTTAGCAGCTGCAATTGTGTTTTCTTATTTCCTTCTTGAATTGTTGACTGAAATAAGAGGAACTGGTGCATTCATCATAATTTTTGCGCTTCTTTTCCAAATTCTGTCTTCGCTTTTTATCGAGGATCTGATCGAGGTGAAGGAAGTATTGAAAAACAGACTTTTAGGTCTTCACGTGATAAGTGCAATTTTAGGTTATGCCGGTTTTACGGTTTCTGCAGTTTATGGCATTCTCTTTCTGATTATGTATAAGAAAATTAAGAGAAGCAAATTTGATCTGATCTACAATAGACTTCCCAGTTTGGAAATAATGGAACGCTTGAGTTATGATTCTCTTGTTATAGGATTTGTGCTTCTTACATTAGCTTTGATAATTGGTTTCGCTTGGCTTCCTTCAGCTTTTCCGGAATTTAGTTATTTCGATCCCAAAATTATTTCGACTACACTAGTTTGGTTGATCTTCGCGATTGGAATTATGACAAAGATATTTGCAAAATGGTACGGTAAAAAGGTAATTTATTTTTCACTCATAGGATTCGGCGTTGCAATACTTTCACTTGGTCTTTCAAATATTATATCACAAAGTTTTCACTCGTTTTATTGAAATTAATTTCCGATGAACTTAATTGGTATCACAATAAATCATACGACGGCTCCGATCGAGCTTCGTGAAGCGTTTCACCTCAACCAGGATGAAATCGCGCAGCTAATAGCTAGACTTAAGGAGAAGCTATTCTCTGAAGGTTTTATTCTTTCAACTTGCAACAGAACAGAAGTTTTCGGTTTTCCACAAAGTTCCTCATATAATTACACACACATTTACGAAGAACTTACAAATCTTAAAAAAGTTGATGGCGTAAAACCGGAGAATTTTAAAAAATATTTTTCTTGCGGAGCTGTTAAACACACTTTTGAAGTTGCCTCTGGTATCGACTCTTTACTAATCGGTGATAGTCAGATACTCGGACAGCTGAAGGAAGCCTTCAATCTTTCGGATGATCTAAATTTTTCCGGTTCTTTCACAAAACGCTTAGCTGATGCAGCAATCAAAGTTGGAAAACGCGCGATCAAAGAAACAAGAATCGGCGAGGGTGCTGTAACAATCAGCTTCGCGGCAGTTCAAGTTATAGAAAAGATTTATGCTTCGCTTGAAAACAAAAAGGCTTTGGTGATTGGTGCTGGAGAAACCGCAGAACTTGCTGCAGTACATATAAAGGAGCGTGGACTTAGCGAAATTTCAATTACAAACAGAACTGCCGAGCGGGGAAAAGAACTTGCACAAAAAGTATTCGGAAAGTTTATCCCGTTTGATGAGTATAAAAATCAGCTTTATAAATTTGATATAATCATCAGCGCCACTAGTTCTGACGATATTCTGATCAGCAAAAAAGAAATCAAAGATATGATGAAACATAGACGCGGGTCTTCAGTAGTTTTGATGGATATTGCGATACCTAGAGATATTGATCCTTCATCCGCAGATATAGATAACGTGTTTTATCACGATATCGATTCACTAAAAATAATCGTAGATCAAAATCTTCAAAGAAGAAAATTTGAAATTCCTAAAATCAAAAGACTAATAGAAGAAGAACTAGTAGCATTTTTCAGTTGGTACAATACACTTGATATTGTTCCAACAATAAAAGTTTTTCGTGAATTTTTCGAGAATATAAGAATCGATGAGCTGAATAAAATTAAGAATAAAGTTACAGAAGACGATTATCATAAAATTGATGATATGACGCGAAGGATGATCGGAAGACTGCTTCATAATCCAACAATAACTCTAAAAGAACTTGCAGAATCCGGACAGAATGTTCAGGAAGCCGCAAGTCATGCTCTTTTGATAACAAATTTATTCAAACTAAATGAAACTACCGGGAAGGATAGACTTGAAAAATAAATTAATAATCGGTTCAAGAGCAAGTGAACTTGCACTTTGGCAAGCCAAATTTGTAAAACAAGGTGTAGAAAAACATCATAAGGATGTCGAAGTAAAAATCGAGATAGTAAAAACAAAGGGAGATAAAATCCTTGATGTTGCACTATCGAAAATCGGCGACAAAGGTTTGTTCACAAAAGAACTTGAGATACTTCTACTTGAAGAAAAAATTGATATTGCTGTTCATAGCTTAAAGGATCTTCAGACACAAATTCCTAAAGGTTTAAAGCTTGCTGCCGTAACAAAACGTCATCCCGTTGAGGATGTCATCATTGCTCGTAAAAAAGGTACTGGAATTTTTGATCTTAGAGAAAATGCGGTTGTTGGAACAGGTTCATTAAGAAGAAAGTCGCAGTTGCTCCATCTTCGTCCCGATATTGTAACAGAAGAACTTCGCGGAAATGTTCCTACGAGAATAAAAAAATTTTTGGATTCAGATTGGGATGCAATAATACTTGCACGCGCCGGTGTGGAAAGACTAAAACTGAATAAATATATTTCTTCGATAATTGATAAGGAATTGATAGTCCCGGCTGTTGGTCAAGGTGCACTTGGGATTGAAATCAACAGCAAAAATAAATTTGCTTTCGAAGTTGTGCAATGTCTACACGATGTAAACACTTTTGAAGCAGTTACAGCCGAAAGAGCATTCTTGAAAGCTCTTGAAGGAGGCTGCCAGGTTCCGATTGGAGCCAATGCAGCGGTTAAGAGTAACGGTTTATATCTTGACGGATTTGTGGGATCGATTGACGGAACGATAACATTCCGAAAAAGAATTAAGGGTAAAAAATCCGAGGCGGAAAAATTGGGAAAGGAACTTGCAAAGGATATGAAAAAAGCCGGTGCCGGTAAAATATTAAAAGAAATTTTTATGTTGTTAGAAAATAATGTTGAGAAAAATTAAAAATAATTATCTCGTTATTACAAAGTCCGAAAACGACTTGTCGGATTGCTTAAAATATTTTGAAGAGGCTGGATTAAGAACTATTCCATTTCCTACCATTTCAATGTCACTTGCAACAGCAAGTCCGGAAATAGAAACAATGCTGAATAGAAATTATGATTATTTGATTTTCACTTCAGCGAATGCAGTCGAGTATTTTCTACTTCTTTTGAAAAAAATAGATATTGAATTGGATCTCGATTTGCCAAAAGTGATTGCTGTCGGTGATAAAACAAAAAATGTTTGCGAAAGCAATGGAATTAAAGTTGATTTGATTCCGGGAAAATATTCTGCTTTAGGAATTATCGAAGCACTTGGTAAAACTGAGATTGAGGGAAAGAAATTTTTAATACCGCGTTCCTCATTAGCACCCGAAGTTATTGCGGATTTTATTACCTCGAAAAACGGAGAAGTATTTAACCCAGTTGTATATGAAGTCAAAGTGAACGATGATCCATCACTAAAAGGAAAAATTGAATTCATAAATTCAGTTAAACCTGAGTTTTTCGTGTTTACAAGTCCATCGAGTTTTATAAATTTTAAAAAGCTGCTTAAAATTGAGAACACGCAAAAATATTTCGCAGATAAAATAATAGCGGCAATTGGTGATACAACAAAATCATCCGTCGAAAATAAAAATTTAAAAGTCGATTTCGTACCATCGAACTTTTCTTTGGAATTGTTGTTGAAAGAGTTTTCTGATTATATTAAACAAAATTTTGAATACTAATAAAGGAAAATAGTTTGAGTGAATTAAAAAATGATCTCTTCCTTAGGGCTTGTAAAAAACAGCCCGTTGAAAGAACCCCGATTTGGATAATGCGTCAGGCGGGAAGATATCTTCCCGAATATAGAGCTGTTAGAGAAAAAGCAGATTTCTTGACGATGTGCAAAACACCTGAGCTTTCCGCCGAAGTAACAATTCAACCAGTTGATTTGATTGGCGTAGATGCAGCAATTCTTTTTTCGGATATACTTGTAATTCCAGAAGCTATGGGGATGCAATTGGAGATGCACGAGGGCAAGGGACCGGTTTTCCCTAGCCCGATAAGGGATGAAAAATCTGCCGACGAACTTTTAGATATTGATCCTTTTATGCACCTCAGTTATGTGCTTGATGCAGTTGCAGAAACTAAACGTGAGCTAAACGGAAGAGTTCCACTTATTGGTTTCAGCGGTTCACCATGGACTTTACTGACATATATGGTTGAAGGCAGAGGTTCAAAAAATTTCGCAAAAGTAAAAAGTCTGATTTACAACAATCCAAAACTTGCTCATAAAATACTTGATAAACTTTCTAATGCAGTTGCAGGTTATCTTACAGCAAAAATTGAAGTTGGTGTTGATGCGGTTCAAATTTTCGATACTTGGGGAGGAATTTTAGCTCCGGACGATTTTAAAGAATTTTCCCTTCAATATGTTGAGAAAATTATTTCAAATATTTTCCGTAACGATGAACCGGTTATATATTTTCCAAAAGGTGTTCATCATAGTTTGATTGAAATCTCAAATTGCGGGGCTAATGTTATAGGTTTGGATTGGACTATGGATATCGGCGATGTAAGAAAAGTGATTGGCGATAAAGTAGCACTTCAAGGAAATATGGATCCAACTATACTTTATTCCCCTGAGGAAAAAATTAAGAAGGAAGCACTTAAAATTCTGGAATCATTTGGAGATGGCTCGGGACACGTTTTTAATCTTGGTCACGGAATTCTTCCCGATGTCGAACCACAAAAAGCTAAGCACCTAGTTGATGTAATAAAAACAGAAAGTATAAAATTTCACAAATAGAAAGAATAATCATGCTTGATTTCAATATAGAGTTAATAAAAAAATACGATAAACCTGGTCCCCGCTATACAAGTTATCCCACGGCACCGCATTTTAATGAATCATTTACACATGAGGAATATAAATCCGAGGTTATTAAATCTAATGAAAAAGAAACTGCTCCGGATATCTCGCTTTATTTTCATATTCCTTTTTGTGATACGCTATGTTATTTCTGTGGCTGCAATATGCTTATTACAAGAAATAGAGAAAGAATAAAAATATATACCGATTACATTAAAAAGGAAATTGATCTATTAAATGCTGCACTTAAAGACAGCCGCCAAGTCTCACAGATTCACTGGGGCGGCGGAACGCCCACACACTTAAATCCCGATGAGATTGTTGATCTTATTTCTTACATCAATAACTCATTTCACATTAAAACTGATGCGGAAGAAGGATGCGAAATTGATCCGCGAGGATTAACTAAGGAACACCTTGCTGCCTTACGAAAAGGCGGCTTCAACAGAATCAGTATGGGAGTTCAGGACATAAACGAGAAAGTGCAAACCGCCGTAAATAGAATTCAACCAGAAGAGATGACAAGACAAGTCGTTCAATGGGTTAGAGAACTTGAATTCGAAAGTATAAATCTTGATCTAATGTACGGGCTGCCTTTCCAAACAACTAAAGATTTTGAAAAAACAGTTGATACTATAATCGATATATCTCCGGATAGAATTGCAGTATTTAATTATGCTCATGTTCCCTGGCTTAAAAAACATATGGAATTGATTAAACCGGAAGATCTTCCTTCACCGGAAGAAAAACTTCAAATTCTTAAAATGACCTCCGAAAAATTAACTGACGCAGGTTATGTGTTTATCGGGATGGATCATTTTGCCAAACCGGAAGACGATTTAGCTGTTGCTCTCCGAGAAAAGAAACTCTATAGAAATTTTCAAGGTTACAGTACAAATGCCGGGGCTCACCTGTACGGATTAGGCATAACAAGCATCGGTCAATTGGATAGAATTTATGCACAAAACTATAAGACGGAAAAAGACTACTTTGAAGCTCTTGATAAAACCCGCTTCCCTATTGCGAAAGGATATTACCTAAGCGATGACGATCTTCTCCGCCGGTATGTCATTATGAAAATTATGTGCGACTTCGAACTTGATTTTTCAAAAGTGGAAAATAAATTCAATATCAATTTCGAAGAGTATTTTGCCTGGGGACTTAAAAACTTGAACGGAATGATTGACGATAATCTCCTGAAAATCGAAAACAGAAAAATTATTGTTTCCGATCTTGGAAGATTATTAATCAGAAATATTGCTATGAATTTCGACGGCTATCTTGAACGGAATGCCGACACAACACGTTATTCAAGAACAGTTTAATTAAGAAAGGAATTTTTGTGACTAATATCGGAGTTGTACTTTTTAATTTGGGCGGACCGGATTCACTCGAAGCAATCGAACCGTTTTTGTATAATCTTTTTTCTGATCCCGATATTTTTAATATACCGATCGGACAAAAGTTGTTCGCAAAAATTATTTCAAACAGAAGAGCTCCAAAAGTTCAGGAAGAATATAAACTTATCGGCGGAAAATCACCTATCAACGAATGGACTGAACTTCAGCGCGATATGCTTGAAAGAATGTTGAATGAAAATACAGATTATAAGTTTACTGTAATAACCGCAATGCGTTACTGGAAACCTCTCATAAGAGATATTGCAAAGGAAAAAATATTCGAAGATTTCGACAAAATTATTATGCTTCCATTGTATCCTCATTATTCGATTACTACCACAGGTTCATCGTTCAATGAATGGAACCGTTATTATGAAGGAGATAATTCGAAACTAATTTTTATAAATAACTATCCGGGAAACACATTGTATATAAAAGCATTGAATCAAAGAATCGATGAGACATTAAAGAAGTTTCCCGAACAGATTCGTGACAATGTGCAGTTAGTATTCAGTGCTCACGGAACTCCGGTGAGTTTAGTAAAAAAAGGTGATCCTTACAACGAACATATTAAACAGACAGTTAAAGCTGTTATGAATCAGAGAAATTACAGTCACGATCATCACCTTTGTTATCAAAGTAAAGTTGGTCCTGTAAAATGGCTTGAACCGGCCACAGATACTATGATAGAAAAATTATCTAATGAGGGGAAAAAACATCTACTAATTATTCCGATAAGTTTCGTTTCGGATCACGTGGAAACTTTATTCGAGCTTGATATAGAATATCGTCACGTTGCTGACGAATGCGGAATTGAAAATTATATTGTAATGGAAGGCTTAAACGATTCACCGCTTTTTATAGATGCACTAAAAGAAGAAACAATTAAAGCGATTAAAAATAAAAAATGAATTCAAAAGTTATAATTATAGGTGCCGGAATATCAGGACTTGCAACTGCCTTTTGGCTTAAAGAAAAAGGTGTTGAAGTTAAAGTGTTGGAATCCCGAAGCGAACCAGGCGGCGCAATGCGTACATCTTTTGAGAACAATTATCTCATAGATTATGGTCCCAACAGCGGGTTGGAAACAACACCGTTAATAAAAAAGCTTGTTGATAAAATCGGGATGAGCGATCAGATGATCTATGCAAACGAAACTTCGAACAAGCGATACATATACCGGAACAATAAGCTTCATGCTCTTCCTACTTCCGCGCACGCATTCATCAAAACAAAACTCTTCTCGTTGAAGGGAAAATTAAGAGTAATGAAAGAACCCTTTGTCGGAAGAAGCGATGACGGATATTATCAATCACTCGGTAGTTTTGTTGAGAGAAGACTTGGTAAAGAGTTCTTGGATTTTGCAATTGATCCTTTTGTATCAGGTGTGTTTGCCGGGGATCCGATGAAGCTTAGTGTAAAATCAGCATTCCCAAAACTTTACGCACTTGAAGAAAACTACGGCGGCTTAGTTAAAGGAATGATTAAGGGGGCAAAAGAAAGGAAAAAACGCGCTGAAGAATCAAAGCAAAGTGCAAGGATGTTCTCGTTCAAAAATGGTATGCAGTCTTTTCCAAACGCGATTGCACAAATGATCGGAGATGATTTAATCTACAACACTGAAATTAAGCAGATTAAAAGAGTAGCTAATAAATTTTCTGTGACTTTTGCAACTAATGGAATAGAAAAAAATCTTGAGACCGATACGGTCTTCTCGACGGTTCCTTCGTATAAAGCAGCAAACCTTTTCGGTTACTTAGATGAAGAACTTGAACAAAAATTGAACTCAATTATTTATCCGCCGGTTATGCTTCTTTATCTCGGTTACGATAAATCACAAATAAGCCAGCCTTTGGACGGATTCGGATTTCTTATTCCATCTAAAGAAAAGAAAAATTTTCTAGGAGCAATATGGAGTTCTACCATCTTTGAAAATCGTTCGCCGGAAGGAAAAGCTTCGTTTTCTTTATTTATCGGCGGCGCAAGAAGAATGGAATTAAACAGCAGCGAAAATAAACAAACAATTGAAAATGCTATTAGAGATTTCAGTGAAATAATGGGTATAACAGGCGAACCGGAATTTCTTAAATATAAATTCTGGCAAAACGCAATTCCGCAATACAACGTTGGTTATGTAGAGTATGAAAATTATTTCGAAAAATTTGAGAATGAAAATCCCGGTATTTTTCTCGGGGGGAACTACCGCGGCGGAATTTCTGTAGGCGACTGCGTAAAAAATTCTGAAATAAACTCGGACAAAATTTTAAAATATTTAAATAGAAGTTGAGGTTTATATGGCAATTTATCCTGCTAAAAGATTAAGAAGATTACGATACAATCCGATTGTAAGAGATTTGATAAGAGAAACCATACTTCATAAATCGGATTTAATTTATCCGCTTTTTGTTAGACACGGGAACAATATTAAAAATGAAATCAAATCGATGCCAGGTGTTTATCAATTCTCAATCGATAAACTTGTTGATGAGTGTAAGGAACTTGTGGAATTAGGTATTCCCGCAATTATTCTGTTTGGAATTCCTGAACATAAAGACGAACACGGTTCCGAAGCTTATTCTCCCGATGGGATTATTCAGCAAGCAGTACGTGCGATTAAAGCCGAAGTAAAAGATCTGCTTGTTATAACTGATGTTTGCCTATGCGAATATACATCTCACGGTCATTGCGGGGTTTTGGACGGCGAAAATATACTGAACGATGAAACAGTTTCCCTGCTTGCTAAAGAAGCCGTAACACATGCCGAAGCCGGCGCGGATATGATAGCTCCTTCCGATATGATGGACGGAAGAGTTGTTTCTATAAGAAAAGCTTTGGACTATAAAGGATTTCAGCATATCCCGATAATGAGTTATGCAGTTAAATACGCTTCGGGATTTTACGGACCATTTAGAGAAGCGGCGGAATCCACGCCTTCCTTCGGCGATAGAAGGTCGCATCAAATGGATATAGCTAATACAAATGAAGCGATAAGAGAAGCAGAATCAGATATCGAAGAAGGCGCAGATATAATAATGGTTAAACCCGCCGGAGCTTATCTCGATGTAATCCACAGAGTAAAAGAAAAATTCGGAATGCCTACAGCCGCATATCAAGTGAGCGGAGAATATTCTATGATTAAAGCTGCCGGACGGCTTGGGTGGATAGATGAACATAGGGTTATTGAAGAATCATTAATTGCAATTAAACGAGCAGGTGCGGATATGATTTTAACTTATTTTGCAAAAGAAGCTGCAAAAATGATTGATAGTAGAAAATAGACGGAGATTATATGAAAACCACTAAAAGCGAAAAACTTTTTATTGAAGCACAAAAATACATACCCGGCGGAGTTAATTCCCCGGTTAGAGCGTTTAAGTCAGTCGGCGGCAATCCGTTGTTTATAACCTCAGGAAACGGATCTAAGTTGATTGATGCTGATGGCAACGAGTATATTGATTATATCGGGAGTTGGGGACCGCACCTCTTTGGTCATAATCCCCAGTTTATAAAAGAAGCATTATTGGAACAAATTGAAAACGGCGTGAGTTTCGGAGCCCCAACCGAACTTGAAATTAAGATGGCTGAACTTATCGTTGAACTTGTCCCTTCTGTAGAACTTGTACGAATGGTAAACAGCGGAACCGAAGCAACAATGAGCGCAATTAGAGCAGCACGTGGTTACACAGGAAAGGAAAAATTTATAAAATTCGAAGGATGTTATCATGGACACGCTGATTACTTTTTAATAAAAGCAGGTTCGGGGGCTTTGACTCTCGGCGTTCCTACAAGTCCGGGTGTCACTAAAGGAAACGCACGGGACACATTGACCGCTGACTATAATGACATAACTTCTGTTAAAAAATTAATTGCCGCAAACAGAAATGAGATTGCAGCAATTATTATTGAACCTATTGCAGGCAATATGGGTGTTATACCTTCAGATAAAGAATTTTTGATCGAGCTGCGTGAAATCTGCACGAGGGAATATATTGTGTTGATCTTTGACGAAGTTATGACCGGATTCAGAGTTGCTAAAGGCGGTGCACAAGAAGTGCTTGGAATTACTCCCGATTTATCGACTTTCGGAAAAATAATTGGGGGCGGACTTCCCGTTGGAGCTTTCGGCGGGAAAAAAGAAATTATGGAAAAAATTGCACCAAGCGGACCTGTATATCAAGCCGGAACTTTAAGCGGAAATCCTTTGGCAATGTCTGCCGGTTATGCTGCTCTAAAATATATTAAAGATAATCCAGGCATTTATAACACACTTGAAGAAAAATCAAAATATTTAGAAGAAGGATTTAAGAATAATTTAAAATCATTGAAGAAAAATTACTTTATGACTCGAGCCGGATCAATGAGCTGTATGTTTTTTACGGAAGATAATGTAAATGATTTTAATTCCGCAGTTAAATCCGATACAACGAAATACGGAAAGTATTTTCACGAAATGTTGAGGCGGGGAATATATCTTGCACCGGCTCAGTTTGAAGCAGTGTTTGTATCAAGTGCTCACACAAAAGAAGATTTGGATAAAACAATTACAGCCCATTATGAAGCACTGAAAGAAGTTGAATGAGAAAACTGATATTATGAGAAAAGATTTAGGAATTTAAAAATAAACTAATTTGATTAGAGTTTATCTCAACAACATCATCTTCTTCGTAACTATTTTTTCGTTTGCTGTCAGTTTGTAAATGTATAAACCGCTAGGTAGATTAGTACCATCAAATTTCACTTCATAAGTTCCCGGCTGATGATTCTTATCCACGAGAGTTAATACTTGTTTTCCTAATAAGTTGAAAACTTCTAAACGAATAAACGTCTCCACGGTTACACTGTATTCGATTGTTGTTGTTAGATTGAACGGGTTGGGGTAGTTTGATAGTGATAACACAATATTTTCATCAACCTCTGATGCTTGTTTTGACGGATTATACTGTCCATAAGCACCTACTGAATTTTTAGCAGTTGAAAGAGTTGTTTGATAGTAAGCCTTAACAATATAGTAAATGTAACTGCTTGTGGAATTAAGATTAACATCAGTGTCAATCCAGCTAAAAGTTGAGTTGTTTGTTGAAGCAGTTAATTGATAATTCCTTAATGCTGGGTTAACCGGGTTTGAATGTACTGCTCTATAAATTTTATTGCCGGAGATTGGATTCATCGTTGGATGTGGTCCCCAGACTAACCTTGGATTTGAGTTTGATTCGGTTAATACAAGACAATTTTGCCAAGCTACCTCAACATAATCCATCGTCCTTTTGATTGTTCGATTTTTAAAAACAGATTCATCATAAGATTCCACAAAGTAATGAACATATTTTGATCCAAACGAATTTTGCTCAATGGCAGCATCTTTATAAAACAAAACGTTATCATTACATTCATAAAACCACTCAAATTGTGAATTGCTCGGTGGTGTTGATGAGTTCGTAACCGCTCTGAAAACTCGATACTTAGTAACATCCTC
>JAGFIY010000077.1 GCA_024103215.1 Melioribacteraceae bacterium
AAATTTATTTAAATAACTTACGACTTGCCTCAATTATATTTTCAATTATTACCTCATCAAAATCATCTTTTTTGTTTGACTGTAACTTCCCGCTTCGAGATGGTAGTAATAAACTCCCGAGGATAAACCTTTTGCATTAAACTCAACTTTATAATTTCCCGCCGGTTGGTATTCTTTCTCAAGCACCGCAACCTCTCTTCCCAAAACATCATAAATTTTTAGAGATACTTTGCTGTTTACTGCTAACTGATAACTTATCACTGTACTAGGGTTAAACGGATTGGGGTGATTTTGGTGCAAAGCAAATTTTGTTGGGTTAATATTTTCTACTTCAACAACATTTGAATATTCATAAGATCCGTCGAAATCGATTTGTTTAAGTCTGTAAAATATATTAACGCTAAAAATCAGTCGATCTGTGAAAGAATATTCTTGGGGAATTGCCGTAGTTCCGCCTCCTCCAACAAAACCAACATTCTCCCAGCTCTCTTCTGAATTCTGCCTCTCCACTTCAAAACCATAGTTGTTGGTTTCCGTTGCTGTTCTCCAATTAAGAACGGCGTCATCCCCAACAATCGCAGCAGTAAACGATGTCAATTCAACAGGAATGTAAGAGTCTCCTAGTTCACCGAAAGGATTAATATCCTGCGCAAAAATCCCCATCGGGTTTGTTCCTCTGCCGTCGCCCCAGGAAAGCTTGCAGTTATTGTATGGATCAACCGTAGATACCATCTGCATTTTATCGGGTGCCGGGTTTGAGAGAACTACAAAATCGCCAGGCCATAAAAATCCGCCGTCAGCATCGCAAGCAAATCCTTCGACTTTATCGTTATTGCCTGTCAAATCGCCTTGAATATAAAAAAGATACGCTATTTGATTTCCCATCTGAGTATTTAATGAACTTATTGAAAGAGTAAAAGGAGCGCTCAATGGTTTAAACACTTTTGCATTATCCGACCACAGACGGTTTCCTGTCTGCGATAACTTCTGTCCGCTTATTCCGTTTTGATTTTGATCAGGTTCTGTCTCAAGCCAGAAAGCGTAAGTCTCTTCAGAAGTATTATCGAAAGCTATAACGGGATTAAATTTATGCCTGTCCGCAAGCAAGGAAGCCTCCGCACCGTTTACCGGAAAGTAAATATTTCCATCTCCATCAACCCTTTGAACAAATCCGCTTTGGAGATTATTACCATCTCTATCGTCGTGCCAAGCAATCAATCCTCCGCCGACGTTATCGCTTATAACCTCCGGAACCGAAAAAGGGGCAATGGTCCCGATATCTTGAATCATTATATCCCAATCAACCGCGCCGGATGAGTTTATTTTCTTTGCTGCCAATTTAACTGTCTGCGCCGGAAAATTTCCCGCAACAACCGTATGAAATAAAACTGCACTGTTTCCGGGTGAAGGGACAAGAGCCGGATTACTTAATCCAAATGTCTGCGAACTAAGTATTATAGGATCTTCGCCCCAAAGCTTTGATCCCTCGGGAGAAAGTTTATGCAGCCCAAGTTCATAACCATTATCTGTTTTGATCCAAACAAAAATAAAATTACCGTCCCCGTTTTGAATTACTTTAGGATTTGCATCGAATGTTGAATTATCTGATAACCCGATTCCGTTTTCACCCCAAAGGAATGTTCCTTCGGGAGATATTCTATAAGCAAATACATTAAGATTACCACTGTTTCTTGTATCAGTAAAAACAACAACAGCATTGTCGTCATTATCACAAATCAAATCATAATCAACTAATGAAGATGATTGTGGATTATCACTTATCAAAAGTCCGTTTTCGTCCCACATTTTATTTCCTGCAAAATCAAGTCTCTGTAAATAAACCGAATAACTGCCGCTCCTTATGTCAAACCATGAAATATATGTTCCTCCATCCAAAGTCGAAGCAATTTTTGAGAGTGCTTGGTCACCGTTAAGATCGCAGATAGTTAAATTAGTTGCTGGATCGGATGACCATTGTGCATACATTATAAAATTTTGGAATAATAATAAGTTGAAGCAAAAAAGCAGTAACGTTTTCATGTTTAATCCTTGCGGAAGTTTTCTTACAACAAAATAACAAAAATTGAATTTGGAAATAATTAGATAAGGGAAAGCTTTTAACTTTCCCCTTGCAATTATAAAAATATTTCGTTTGTGAGTTTAGTTTATTATTGCAATAATCCTTGCAGGTCCCCCGCTTCCGCCTTTAATTTTGATCGGCAAAGCTATTACTTCAAAACCTTTTTGGGGAAGAAGATCCATATTAGCAACATTTTCGAAAATCGGTATGTTTTTTTCACAGAGAAACACGTGTGACTTAAAATATTTCGATTGACCGTAATCTATACTCGGTGTATCTATTCCAACTACCTTCACTTTTCTTTCATTAACCAGCCACTTTGCCCCTTCCTCGCTAAGTCCGGGAAAGTGAAGTTTTGCAACAGCCGCCTCGCCGCGTTCGTCAGTCCCCATATATTTTTCTCTATCTGGCCAATACTTTCCGTAACCGGATTTTAGCAGAACAATTGAACCTTCGGGAATTTTTCCGTTTTGTTCTTCCCATTTTTCGAAATCAGTTAACCCGAATAAATAGTCACGGTTTTTTTCACATTCCTCTGAAGCATCAATAGCAACGGCATTGCCGATAAGATTTTCCAACGGGATTTCATCTGAAGTAAGTCTGTTCTCATAAAAATGATTTGGTGCATCAAAATGTGTCCCGCCGTGTTCTGCGGTTTTAAACCCGTAAGAGGAATAGAAATAACCTTTCTCTGTCATTCCGTGAAAATCTTCAATTAACTGAAACCCCTCTTGAGTGGGCCAAAATATAGTGCTCTCGTCAAATGCATAAGTTAAATCTATAATTTCCCTCTTCTCTTGAGCGGATAAAACAAGCACAAGGGAAAAAAGATATATCATTATTAAAGAATTTAGTTTCATTCTGCCTCCATTTGATAAAATGTTCGGGGAATATAAGAAGATTTACAAAAAGGATGGTAAGTCTTTTTGGTTGGGGAAGGAAGCCGCTGCCTGCTTTAAAATGCATATTCCCGCAATCCTACCTTCGGTTGATAATTCTTAAAGATTGCGGGAATATTGGGTAGAGTCAAAAGTTTTGTAAGAATGGGTTCATTTCTTCTCAATTAGTCCGGATTCGTGATTACAAATGCAATTTTTAGTCCACCTCAATAATTAAAACAAATTCTAATTCGCATTGTTAAGAGGGGGAATAGTCTGTGATTTTTCCAAACGAATTACCGATTCTATCTTTGCACATTCAATAATTTGTTTTCTTGTTCCGGATGCAGTAAAAATATCTTTTATCACGGATTCAATAGACACTCCGATTTGTTCAATTTCTGCTCTCATATCAGCCGTTATCTCGTTTTTGCATTTACCCACAAACCGAATTATTTCTTCGGAGTCTTTATTACTTTCATCACTTAATTCCATATTTAAATTATGATCTAGTTTATTTTGATAAGTATCATTCATAGTGCTGCATCCGATTATTAAAAATATATGTAGTAAAAATAACAGAAACTTTTTTTTCATATAAATTCCTTCTCATTATTTAATAAACGCATATCCGTCAAAGCCTTTGCTTAGCGGAGGAGGATCATTTTATGAACTTCATGAAAACTTCCGGCAGTAATTTGGTAAAAATATACTCCGGATGATAAATTACTTGCATCAAATGAAACCCTATATTTCCCGGCTGATTTAGTGTCATTTACGAGGGTTGTAATTTCATTCCCCAAAATATCATACACTTTTATTTTTACTAATTCATTTGTCGGCAAACTATACTCGATAGTTGTAGAAGGATTAAACGGATTAGGGTAATTTTGTGAGAGTTTGAATTCGACCGGAATAATATCATCATCTTCTACCGAAGTAATCAAAGTTTGCAAAGCAGCATAAGCATCAATCCTGCCGTAACCGAATTCATTGTTAGGAACTGTTCCGGTTATATCATCTGTTATTGATGTATTCTTCAGTACTTCAAATACTTCTTCATATGATAAATTTGGATTTTGTTCTAAGAGCAGTGCAACAACTCCGGTAAAATGAGGTGCGGACATACTTGTCCCTTGCATAAGAACTGTCTTATCGTCTAATATTGTTGCAGGATTTAGGGAGGCAGTACTTGAATGAGCTGCTGCAATTAATTGTCCGGGGGCAGAAAAATCCGGTTTATTTCTTCCATCTCGTATTGGTCCAATACTCGAGAATGAAGCTCTATCGGTTAGCGTCCCACTAACTGAATATGGAGTTCCATTAAAATTAACCCATGAAGTTTTTGTGGTAAACGCTCCTATTGAAAAAACTTTAAATGCAGTTGACGGCGATCCAACAGTCATTTGATTATCCCCGCCGATGTGATTTCTCTCGGGTTCTGTATTTGGATTAAACCTTCCATTTGCAATCCACGCATCAAAAAATGCCGTGCCGAATGTGAACAAATTAAAGTTATATTTTTTTATATCAGAGTTAGGTTTAAAATTTAAAATTACCGAAAAGAAATAAGGATCAATTCCATTTGGTTGACCGGATAAGGACAATGTTGCGACTGTATCTCCATCGATTACAATTGCTTGTCCAGCACTTTCCCCGGAAGCTATGGTTGTACTAATAAATTTTGAATTCCCTTGCTTATCCAAAACTTGAATTCCAAAATTAAAATCTTCACTTTGAGGATAACCATAAATAAGTGTTATTCCTCCTGTGCTGTCGGCCACAATCCATTCAGTATTTGATCTACTGTCGAAATCAGATCCGGACATTTGATACTGCAAATGAATAGTCGAAGATCCGCTGTTGCCTGCCGATGCTACGATCAACTTTCCGGGTTCAACCAAGTTTGTTAACGCTTCTTCATATAATGTGTATCCTGTATTACCAAGAACTGCACCAAGACTCAAATTTATAACAACAGGTTTATTGAGTGACTCTGCTCTCTTCATAATATAATCACAACCATTAATTACATCAGTTGACGCGAATGATTGAATTCCGGCTCGAAATCCCTTTACAAAAACAATATCGGCTTCCGGTGCAAGACCAACTAACGGATAATCTTCGCCACCATAATTTCCCGCAGCGGTGCTTGCAACGTGCGTACCATGTCCATTGGAATCAATTTGATTGGAATTCTGTTGATCTAAATCGGCTTTTGTGTATTCTGATCCGTAGTCAAAATCTGCCGGAGGATTTGAATCATCAGACATATCCCATAGAAATTGAATACGGTTTCCGTTTTCGTTATTAAACGAGGGATGGGTCCAATCAATACCGCTATCAAGAACACCAACAATGACTCCGTTGCCTTTGTAAGCCTTCGGCAAATCTTCTCCGGCGTGAACCTTATTAGCATTGATGAAATATAAACTAGTATCAAGAAATGAACTTTGATAAACCGCTGCTTCTGCCCTCATTATATCTTCATCAAAAAGCGTGTTTAACAATTTCTCAATCGGCAGTTCAACAACTAAAATATCATCAATTATATTCGAAACTTTTCCTCCATTTGATTCGATCTTTAATTTTGTCTTTTCCGGTGAGTTTGATTTAACAAATCCCGCAACATATAATTGATTATGTTCTTCCGTAATAACCGGAGTTCCCTCCGAAGGCTTTAATGATTTTAATGAACGCGTGTTATTTGTTAATGCACTGTATGTAAAATGTTGAATTATATGATCAACTTTTGATAAACGTTCGGCAGTTATTCCGGCTTGTTGAAAAACTTCGTCGGGATTTATGATCTCTTGTGAAAAAACATTCAGAGAAAGGATGGAGATAAAGAATAATGTTTTAATAAAGATTATAATTTTTTTCATTTATGCCTCGTAGTTTTGTTTCTATTGATTTTTATTTTAATACCAGCATTTTCCTCGTTTTGAAAAATTTATTTGCTCTAATTGTGTAAAAGTAAATTCCGCTTGATAGATTTGTCGCATCAAAATCAATTTTATATGTGCCTGATGACATTACTTGATTAATCAATTCTGCAACTTCTTTACCCAGGATATCATAAACCCTAAGTGAAACGCTGCTTTGTTCGGGAATCGAGAAATTTATTGTCGTACTTGGGTTGAAGGGGTTTGGATAGTTTTGTGAAAGCAAAAAGTTTTTCGGTACTTCGGCTAAAGTTTCTAATGCTGTAGTTATTCCAAAGTGGGATAATTTAATTCTGCTTACCACAGAATCTGCGTGAGATACAAAAAGGTAAGTATCATTTGAAGTTATATCATCAATCCTATCCGAATAAATATCTCCGTTTGTATTAGTCCAGAGATTATTTGTTGATTGATTGCGATATGAAATCCCTCTCCCTTGTGATCCGAAAAAGCCAACAAATTCTGTTTCACCGACTAAATGAATGCTTCTAACATTCACTTCAATAAAATTGTTGTCAGGTTCAAAACTATTGCCAAAATCATTCGAATAAAACATACCGCTTTCACCAGCATTGTAGTATTTGCCGATTGTCAGATCTGAACCGGATTCATTTACCGAAAAGTCACGTAAGTAAGTTCCGGTATAAAATTTACTTAACGAAAACTGATCAAATGTTCTGCTTAATTTGTACATGTTCATTGGTGAATTCCCGCTCAAAACATAAAGACCGGACTCACTAGGTTCTATTTGTCTAACCACCGAAAGCTCCAATTGAATATCAAACGGGAGTTCGAGATTCTCCCAATTTTCTCCGTTATCGTTAGAGCGATATATCGCGGAAGTAAAACCGGCGTATAAATATTCTCCGTCAGAAACTAAAGAGTAGCCATACGTTCTGTCAATACCGCTGTTCTTTGCAACCCAAGACGAACCTAAATTTGATGAAACATAAATTTTGTCATCAGTACCTAAAAATAACAACCCATTATGTCCTTCAATGGAGTAAAGACCGGAGACAGAATCTGGTAAGTTTTGGCTTAAGTCGGTGAATGAAGCCCCGTTGTCGGTAGATAAAAATAATTGGGAAGGTGGATAACTTCCGCCGTCTAGACCTGCAAAGACAAATATATTATTGTCTACCGAGAAAATACTAAAAACTCTTATTCCCTCTTTTACAGTAAAATTTTCCCATTGGGCAGTAATTGTAGAAAAAGTTATTAAAAAAAGAATTGCTGCAAGCATAAAACTTTTGATCCTTACCATGCTGTCCTCAGTTTGTTTGAAAATTTAAGGACATTATATCTCATTATTTCAAGCTGCGCAATAGCATCTTAATGCGACGCTGACTCTATTGAATGCGGGGTTAAATTTCGCCGCGAAGTTTTTTAGTTATTACTTCGGCTTTTGAATTGACGTTCAATTTGCGGTAAACATTTCTGATGTGTTGTCGAACAGTATCAATCGAGATATTATATTTATCGGCTATCATTTTGTAGCTTAATCCTTCTACAAGACCGACAACAATATCATATTCTCTTTCAGTAAGTGGTTTTTCTAATTTTTGTTTTGGCCTGAAGTATTCAATAACTTTCCTTGCAATGCGCGGAGACATCGGCGAGCCGCCGTCTGCCAATATTGATAAATACTTTTTTATTTCTTCGAGAGGAGAATTTTTTAACAAATAACCGGAAGCACCGCCTTGAAGGCATTTAAATATTTTTTCCGGGTCATCATGAACCGTAAGCATTACAATTTCTGCTTCGGGTAGTTTTTCTTTAATTGCACGAAGTGACTCATCACCTTGCTTGCCAGGCAAACCGATATCGGATAGTATTATATCAGGTTTATTTTCCTCTGAAAGGACTTCAAAGAAATCCTCTATTGAGTCAACGCTTATTTTACAACTGAACTCATTTTGATGACTTAAGTATTTATCTAATAATTCTCTTAACTCTATATCGTCTTCTATAATTGCTATGTTTTTCATGTTGATTAAAATTGTCTTTTCTATTATTAAAATACAATCGCATAAAAATGCTATGAAAATTTTTCACAAAATGGGTGGAGCTTTAATTATAACTTTAAATCCATTTTCATTCATGAACTGACACACAGCATTAATTTTTTTTGCTCTCATTTCAATATTGCGAAGCCCTTGACCGCTATAGTGTTCTTTTTGATTAAATGTTTTTCCGTTATCTGAGATTATCATCGTCAACGAATCTTTATTATTTTCCAAAGAGATCTTAGTTTCTGTTGCATCTGAATGTTTCATCACATTATGAACGGATTCTTTTAAGATAAGGTACAGATTCTGCCTTAGTTCAATATCTATTTTGTTATCAGAATTAATACCTGAAACAGAAAAATTTACTTTAATATCCTTCTCGGCTAAGATTGAATATGCCGTATCTTTCATTTTGTTAATCAAATTATCAAAATCATCATTGCGGGCATCAATAGCCCAAACTATATCCTGCATAGTTGATACAGCTTCACGAGATTGTTCCGAAATTCGTTTAAGGCTCGATGCTTCTTTCTCATCATTAACTTGCATCTCCAGCATTTGTGCACGCATTGAAACTTTAGTTAAAGTTGCACCCACTTCGTCGTGAAGATCGCTTGCAATTTTTACTCGGAGCCGCTCTAACTCTAAAATTCTGTTGATTCTGTATTTATAAATCGAAAAAAGAATCATTATAATTACGCTTGCCACAAACACAAAAAACCACCAAGTCAACCAAAATGGAGGGTTAATAATTATTACAAGTGAAACTCCCGATTCATTCCAAAGCTTGTTATTGTTAGAACCTTTCACAATTAGGACATACTTACCCGGATTGAGGTTGGTGTAGGTTACAAATCTGTTTGATGTTGGAATGGAAAATTCTTCATTAAAGCCCTCAAGTTTATGTGAATATAGATTTTTCCCCGGGGCTGAAAAATCTAGTGATGAAAAATAGACGGTGAAAACATTCTCACTATAATTTAGCACTAATGTATCTAAAGTAGTTATAGGTCTTTCTAGTATTACTCGGTTATTAAAAACTTCGCCAACATCTATTTTTTTATTGAATAAATAGAAATCTGTGAATACAATATTAGGAACCGTGGTATTGAATTCAATTTTAGAAGGATTGAAATAATTAAATCCTCTAATGCCGCCGAAATAAAGTGTTCCCGATTTCGATTTCATATATGCATTTGTGTTAAACTCATTGCTTTGTAAACCATCTAGGTAATCGTAATTCGTAAATGTCTTTTCTATTGGATTAAACACTGTAATACCAAAGTTAGTGCTTAACCATAAATTTCTGCTATCGTCCTCAAGTATTCCATAAATCACGTTGTTGGGAAGTCCGTCATTTACTGTATATGAAATTACTTTTTTACTGTCTTTATTAATCTTGAACAGCCCTTCTGTTGTTCCAACCCAAAGTTCACCTATATTTGATTCAAAAATACATTTTATATATTTCCCTATATTTAGAGAAACCTGTTGATCATTCAGATTCGACATCAAAGAACCAAGAGAAACTAATTTCTCGTTTTTACTATCCATTAAAAGCAATCCATGCTGCGAAGTACCAATCCAGAAATTCCCCCCGGCATCTTTAAACAAGGATGTTATATTCTGTGGTTCAATTACACTTAAATCATTTTCTTTATAAAGATATTTTTTATACAAACCGGACTTCTTATTAATTTTAAATAGACCATTGTAAGTCCCCGCCCACAAGTTATGTCCATCATCAAGCATACAAAGAATCATATTATTACCATAAGATGAACCGGAAAGAAAAAAACTTGAAAATCTTTCAGAAGATATGTCATATCTAAAAATTCCATTACCTTCCGTTCCGAAATACAAATATTTTTCGGGCAGCTGTTTATCCTCAATGATAGAATAGACAATATCGTTTATCGTTTTCCCGTTCGATTTTAATTCATTATAAAATTGCTTGTATTTGTTTGTTTGTGGATTATACCTATCCAAACCGTTATAGCCGGAGATCCAAATGTTTCCGTATCTGTCTTCAAAAAGAGATCTTACACTCTTAAATGATAAACCATAGGTACTCTGTTGAACCAAAGAAAAGTGATTCAAATAAGTACTCATTTTATCAACCCCGCCGCCGTCAGTGCCTATCCAAATAATACCTGTTCGATCTTTATATACTTTGTGTGCAACATCTATGCTGATAGATTTTTCATTTATTAGATCATTCTTATAAACAACAAACTCTTCTGATTTTTTATTCAAATAAATCAATCCATATCCGCTTGTAGCAATCCAAAGATTTCCAAAATCATCTTCGGTTATTGAATTTATAATATTTGTAGTAATATTTTCATTTGTGATGCTCTCTATCTCTTCTTTATAAGTTATAAGCTCGCTTGTTTTACTATTATATTTATTTAGCCCGGCACTTGACCCGAACCAGAATATGCCTTCTGAATCTTCATAAATTTCGTTTAATTGAAGCAAAGGAGAATTGCCGGCTTGTTTAAATTTAATCTCTTTAAAAATGTTAGAGTCGGAGTCATAATCATATACTCCGAACATGTTTGTAATTGCCCAAAGCATATCGCTTCTTGTTCTAAACAGTGAAACTTTTACATCAGAGAGAGTATCATATTCAAGCGAACTCAACTTATAAATATCAATAGAGTTTCTTTCGATATTATATTTATAAACTCCATCTTTAGTTGAGAACCAAACATTAGTATCGGTTGCATTAATTGATAAAATACTGTTTGATAAACTCTTGTTGTTGAAAAAATCGTGTAAATCTATTCGCTTAAATTTTCTTGTAGAATGATCGAATCTATTTAATCCGTTATCCGTAGCAATCCATATAAATCCATTTAGATCTTCTTGTAAGTCATTTATAAAATTATTACTGATACTTGTCGTATCGTTTTTAATATTCTTAAAAATCTCAAATTCATATCCATTGTAAAGATTCAAACCGTCTTGAGTGCCAAACCACATAAATCCATAAGAATCCTGCAATATTGCCCTAACTGAAGACTGAGACAAACCATCATTTATAGTTAAGTGTTCAAAGCGGATTTGCGGTGGTGATCCCGATATAGAGATGTGAACAAATAAACTAATCGTGATTATTTTACAAAATAAATTTGATTTAGGATTCATTAAACACAGAAAAGATTTTTTCAACTAATATGAATGTGATAAATCTATCTCTTTGCTCATTTACTAAGAATAAATTTAAACAAGCTTGGCAAAAATTTTTTATAGACTTTTATTAAGATACGTTATCTCTTAGCAAATGTGAAATGATTTTATAAGAGCAGAGGATTCCGCAAATACCTCAAAGATTGTGGAAATTTTATTATGAAAAAGTTTTTTCTAAATGTAGAGACTGTCTCAAAAGGTGATTTCGATAATTCGACAAGCTCAGTACAGGTACGTACGAAAATCACGGACTATTCCATGACCGCTGATTTTGATTGGTTTTCGAGTGTTCCGACGTTTTATGTCGGAATGTAAGGTTGCTGAGCTTGACGAAAGCATCGAGAAAACCTAGGATTTTGAGATAGCCTCTACTTTGATATTACCTGATAAGCATCATCTTCTTAATGATAGTTTTTCCTGAGGTTGTCAATGAGTAAAAATACATCCCGCTTGAAAGTCTGTTTGCATCAAAATTTACTTCGTAATTACCCGGTTTAAGGGTTTCATTTACTAGTGTTGCAACTTCCCTACCGAGGATGTCATAAATTTTGAGTGATGTTTGAACAGATTGCTTCGTCCCGATTCTATCGGGACTCGTAACGACAGAAGGGATTGCAAATTTTATTGTTGTACTCGGATTAAACGGATTTGGATAGTTTTGATACAGTTCGAATTTTGTAAGATGCTGTTCTTCTATTTCCACTTTTACTATTTCTGAATATTCGAACTTTCCGTCTGTATCTATCTGTCTTAAACGGTAACTTATTGTTCCGCTCCCCGGATTTTCATCTTTGTATGAATAATACTTTGGCGAGTTGCTATTTCCGTGTCCTTGAACAAATCCTATTTTCTCCCAAGATTCTTCGTCGCTCTGCTCCTCAGAATGACTGTCATTCTGAGCGGAGCGAAGAATCTCAAAGCCATAGTTGTTTACTTCCGTTGCTGTTTGCCAATTGAG
>JAGFIY010000147.1 GCA_024103215.1 Melioribacteraceae bacterium
GCAAGCAAATATTTTTGACAAATTTATTCATTCAAAAAAGAGGATAATATTATGAAATCAATAAATCCTTATCTCAATTTTCAGGGAAACACGGAAGAAGCTTTTAATTTTTACAAAAGTGTTTTTGGTGGAGAATTCCAAGGCGGAATATTCCGCTTCAAGGATACCCAAATGAGAGATAAATTAAGTGATGAAGAACAGCAAATGGTAATGCATATCGGTCTGCCGATGGGAAATCAAAATTATTTGATGGCAACCGATGCTCTTGAATCAATGGGACAAAAAGTAATATTCGGAAATAACTTTTATATATCCATCCTTGCAGATAGCAGAGAAGAAGCAGATAAATTGTTTGCCGGACTTTCCGAGGGCGGTAAAGTTGAAATGCCAATGGCTGATCAATTTTGGGGCGATTATTTCGGTTCACTTGTAGATAAATTCGGTGTTCAGTGGATGGTTATTTATTCACCGCCTAAAACGGAAAACTAATTTAAAAATTGAGTTTGTATAATTTCTATACAAGATTTTAATAATGACCGCATCAAAGAAAATACTAAAGATTTGCGGACGCGGCCATAAATTTTATAAAAGCAGCGATTGCCCGGTATGCCCTGTCTGTGAAAAAGAATCTGAACAGAAGGAAAGTTTTCTTTCAAAACTAAGCGCACCTGCAAGGAGGGCGCTCGAGCATAAGGGAATAAGGACTTTAAAAAAACTTTCCGCTTATACTGAAAAAGAAATATTAGGTCTTCACGGGATGGGTCCAAGCTCAATTCCGATATTAAAACGCGAATTAAAAAGAAAAGGATTTTCATTTAAGAAACATAGAGGAATTAAATAATGAGGCAATTAAATTCTCAAAAGTTGCGTGTCGCAAGCTTTGCTATTTCAATAGATGGTTATGGTGCCGGCCCAAACCAAAGTTTAGAAAATCCTTTGGGTATTAATGGTACTGAATTACATAAATGGTTTTTCCCAACTCAAACATTTCAAAAAGAACACGGTGATGGTGAAGGTACGACCGGAATTGATAATGATTTTGCGAAAAAGGGGTTCGAAAATATCGGCGCTTGGATTTTGGGTAGAAATATGTTTGCTCCAAGTCGAGGACCTTGGCAAGATGACAATTGGAAAGGCTGGTGGGGTGATAATCCGCCTTATCATACTCCGGTTTTTGTTCTAACCAATTATAAACGAATTCCTATTGTAATGGAAGGTGGAACTACTTTCTATTTTGTTACAGAAGGTATTCAAGCTGCACTTGAAAGTGCGTTTGATGCGGCTGAAGGTAAAGATGTTCGAGTTGGCGGAGGAGTAAATGTAATCCGGCAATATCTTAAAGAGAAATTAATTGATGAGATGCATTTGGTTATTTCACCGACATTGTTAGGTTCGGGAGAAAACCTTTTTGCAAATATTGATTTGCGTTCACTTGGTTATCTTTGTACCGAACAAGTAAGATCGGATAATGCAACGCACCTGAAAATTGAAAAAAGTAATTAATTACAGGAAGAAAAAATATTATGCATAACAAAAAACAAAATCGAGATAGATTAAAAAGATACAATTCTTTCTTTTTTATAATTATTCTCTTGCTTGCAGTGCAAATCAATTTGAAATTTGAAACACTCCCATCGACAACACAAACGATTAATGGAATAAATAGTATTGAAAATAATGGAGGAGCAGAAAATATGAATACACAAAAAATTGTACCCTGTCTTTGGTTTAACGACAACGCAGAAGAAGCTGTAAACTTTTACACCTCGTTATTTCCGAATTCTAAGATAGGAATGGTGGCAAGATATGACGAAGCTTCGGCAAAAGTCTCGAGTCGAACTGCCGGAAGCGTGTTAACAATGGAATTCGAATTAGAAGATTATAAATTTCTTGCTCTCAACGGCGGACCGCATTTCCAAATTAATCCGTCGATTTCATTTTTCTTAAACTATGATCCTTCCCGGGATAAATACGCTGAAGAAAATTTAAATTCAACCTGGTCAAAGTTAGTTGATGGCGGAACTGTTCTTATGCCTCTTCAGAAATATCCGTTCAGTGAAAAATACGGTTGGGTTCAAGATAAGTTTGGTGTTTCGTGGCAATTAATTTTATCTAATCCGGAAGGAGATGAAAAACCGTTTATTATCCCATCGTTTTTATTTGTCGGCGACGTGAACGGTAAAGCAGAAGAAGCTACAGACTTTTATATGTCTTTGTTTGATCGATCTGAGAGAGGACAAATGGAAAAATACTCGGCGGATATTCAGCCAGATATGGAAGGACTTACAATGTACACCGACTTCAAAATCCACAATCATTGGTTTGTTGCAATGGATGGTGGGACAATGCATAATTTCACATTCAATGAAGGTGTTTCCTTAATTATAAATTGTTCGGATCAAGATGAGATTGACAAATACTGGAATAAATTAACTTCTGTACCCGAAGCAGAACAATGCGGCTGGTTGAAAGATAAATATGGGGTTTCTTGGCAAATCTTACCCGAAAATTTACCTGAGTTACTCTCCGATCCCGATCCAGATGTATCTCAAAAAGCAACAAATGCAATGCTCCAAATGAAAAAAATTATTATTGAGGAATTAGAGAAAGCACATACCGGCAATTAATTTAAAAAAAGTGATTATGAAAAACACAAAAATAAAAATTGATGCATTAGTTTCTGCAGATGTTAAAAAGGTTTGGAACTACTACAATTCTCCCGAACATATTACAAATTGGAATTTTGCTTCCGATGATTGGCACTGTCCGAGTGCAGAAAATAATTTGAGGATTGGCGGTAAATTAAAAAGCAGGATGGAAGCAAAAGACGGTACTTTTGGTTTTGATTTCGA
>JAGFIY010000158.1 GCA_024103215.1 Melioribacteraceae bacterium
AAACTTTAGGTTGTAATCGGAAAATTTAAGTTCGACTTTTGCTGATTTCGAATTGAAATAATGATTTGCATTTAACGCCGAAGCAAGTTCTATAGCGGAGACATACACAATGTTCTTTCTTGCTACGTATGAAACTTGCGACTCCTTTCCGTCGTTTTTAACCAAAAGTTTCATCATCCGTTGCGGATATATGTTAACCGCTAAAACAAGAATGAAAATTATGTAGAGAATATTTTTTGTCATATTTGAAAAATTATTATCCAATAAATGGAAATATAAATCCTGACTTCTTCTTGTAACTTACAAATTCGTCACCAAAATGTTTTTTCAAAATTCTTTCCTCTTCTTTTGCTCTAAGTAAAAATAAAGGAAGTTCAATTAATAATACCAGCGGCAATGCGATATAACTCATCAGCGCAACTGCTGCACCAATGTCGGCAAGTATCTGGCTTAAGTACTGCGGATGGCGAATAAATGAATATAATCCGCTTGTATGAAGTTGATGATCTTTTAGAATAAGTATTTCTTGGGAGTAGTTATTTCCCAACTGCTTGAACGAAAGTACCTGAAGAAATGAGAAACCGATAAAAAAAAGAAGTCCAATTATTCTACAAATTTCTTCGTTTTCTATAATTCCCTTTTCAAATGTGCCGATCTTAAAAATACCAAGGATTAAAATTATTAAAATCACAGCCGAGATATTAGGGGGCACTTTCTGCAAATATGTTTTTGGTCTATTTGCAACTTTTGTGAGAGATTTTTTCAGTCCGCCTTTTGCTCCCGAATAATTTGCCGTCATAGCAAAGAGCATTGTGATGCCGACGAATATGTTAATAGGATCCATATTTTTCCGGTTCAATTTATTGTATAAATATAACAACTCACAAATAATTTTGTTTTAAATAATATTGAGGTAACTTTCTCATAAATTTTTACAAAATGCTGCGATATAAATTTCAAAAACATATTAACAAGTTTTATAACCGGCTAAAAATGAAAGAAGAGAAAAAATTATCCTCCGACTCAATTGTTTTAAAAGGAATTTCAAGATCAATTCAGCTTGATAGATATTCTTGTGCGGCACAGACAGTTAAGTCAGTCTTGGATTATTACGGCAAATATTTAACTGTTCCGGAAATTATTAGACTGCTGGGAACGGATTCAAAAGAGGGAACCGACACAGGCCCGATTTTAAATTTGTTGCAAGAATTGGGATTCAATTATTCTGTTGAGGAGAATGCTGATTTAACTACAATAAGAAAATACCTTGCAAAGGGAATTCCGCTCTTAATCACGGTTGATGATTGGGAACACTGGGTTTTAATTTACGGCATTTCAAAGAAAAAAATATTTTTAATAGATTCTCATCCGCTGGTTTTTACTTCCGGTATTTCGATTAACGATTTTGTCGACAGATGGGACGACAATTGGATTTGCGGAATTTTCGCCAAGTAATAATTTATTTCAAGAATCACGATTTTATTTAATCGCCTCCGTAAACTTCTTCGTAATCTTTAACAGCGGCATTTATTACCTTAAAAGCGTCATCCTTTCCGTAAATTTTTTCGATTGAAAATTTATTTTCCTCCCCCGGAATTAGTTTATACGTTAAGAAGTAATGACGGATTCTTTCCACAAGCACGGAAGGGAGATCGGAGATATCGTTTGTGTCTCCGTAAATGTTGTCGTTTGCTAAAACAGCTATAATTTTATCGTCGGCTTCTCCATGATCGGTTCCCTGTAATCCTCCTACGACTTTTGCTCTAACTATTATTTCTCCGCGTGCAATTGGGCGTTCGCTAATCACGCAAATATCAAGCGGATCTCCATCACCTCTACCGGCTTTCTTGTTTAATTCGCCTGTCCTTTCACCGCAGTAGGTGCGGGGGATAAATCCGTAAAGTGCAGGCGGATGCGAAGAACTTCTCTGCGGACGATCGACATGCACATAACCGGTTTTTTTATCGACTTCATATTTAACAAGGTCGAACGGCGTCATCTCAATATATGCATTAACTATTTCGGGGGTCTTTTCTCCGGTTTTTAACCCATGCCATGGATGAGGTCGCCATCTATAAAACGATTTTGGAAACGACATTTTTATCTCTCCTTATTTTCTTCCAAAGTTACGAAAAGTTAAATTTAGTTATTGAGGTAAGAACAAATAAAATAATTGCTGTTATCAATTCAATCGGAGACTTATAATTTCGCTCCGCAATATTTACAATAAGCTGCATCTGCATCATGTCCCTCAGCGCTGCATTCCGGGCAAGCTTGCGTAGAAACATGTCTGATTTCTCTTTTTGCAATCTCAGTGGTGACGATTCCGGTCGGCACGGCAATAATTGCATAGCCCATAATCATAATGATCGATGCGAGAATTTGCCCGATATTTGTTTGAGGAGAAAGATCTCCGTAACCAACAGTAGTTAACGTAACGATAGCCCAATAAATGCTTCTGGGAATGCTCGTAAAACCATTTTCCTCACCTTCAATCAAATACATCATAGAACCGAAGATTATCACAAGAGTTATAACTGTCATCAAGAAAACTATAATTTTTGTGCGACTGGCATACAATGCTTCTTTTAACATGATTGCAGCTTTAAGAAAGCGGATAAGTTTTAATACTCTAAATATTCTCAGCACACGAAGAATGCGTATAACTATTAAGAACTGGCTTCCCGGTAAAAATAAACTTAGGTAAGTAGGAAGTATTGCAAGCAGATCGATTATTCCGAAGAAACTGGAGGCATATTTGTATGGTTTTTTTACAGAATAGAGTCTTAATAAATATTCTATTGTAAACACTATGGTAAAAAACCATTCGAGCGACCAAAACAGTGTCCCGTACTTTTTATGTAAATTGACACACTATCAAACAAAACAACGACAACAGATATTAAAATAAATGCGATAAGAAGAATATCAAACACTTTTCCGGATTTTGTATCGGCTTCGAAAATGATTGTATGAATTTTCGTTTTAAGTTTATTTTCTGACATAGCGAATCTTAATTTCTATGAATAATTTTGTTTATTTAACTTACAAAATTTCGGGACATTTGATTGAAGCATTTTTGTTTTGAAAGAAAACTTCCTTTCTTTTATCTCTTTCTGGAAAAACATATATTAAACAATAAAACAAATTAAGTATGAGCAGGGAATTATTATATCAATATTTTTCCGATGACGATTTTCTTCGGATTTCGGATAAAATAAAACAAGCAGAACTTAAAACCTCGGGTGAAATCCGTGTTTCGGTAAAAGAAAATAAGCCTCTTTTAAAATCAAAAAAAACAATTAAAGATCTTGCTGAGGAAGAATTTTATAATCTCGGAATGGACAAAACACGGGATAAAACCGGAATTCTTTTATACATTTCACTCAAAGAAAAAGCATTTCAAATACTTGCCGATTCAGGCATAAATCAGAAAGTTGAACCGAACACTTGGGATGAATTGAAAGATCAGCTTCAGAAAAATTTTTCTGATGGAAAATTCACCGACGGTATAATTGAAACTATTGGCGCAATGGGAAAAATTCTATCAGAGCACTTCCCTATTAAACAGGATGATACCAACGAGTTAAGCAATAAGGTTGAGTTTTAGCTTAATATTTCGTTAATCCTATGCAGTTCGTCTCCGGTAAACGATAAATTGTCCTTAACTTTAATCAGCTCAAGAATTTGTTCAACCTTGCTTGCCCCGATTAATGCCGAAGTAACACCCTCGTGACGCAGCACCCAAGAAATTGCCATTTGCGCTAAAGTTTGTTCTCTCGATTTTGCAATTTCGTTAAGTCGTTTTACTTTTTCGATAACATCGTTTGTTACTTCCTGGCGGCTTAGAAATCCCCAATCTTTCGCAGCACGGGAATCTTCCGGAATTCCGTTCAAGTATTTATCAGTTAATAGTCCTTGCGCTAGTGGCGAAAACACAATTGCTCCCATACCTGTATGGCTAAGAGTGTTAAGTAGATCTTTTTCGATCCAACGTTCGAACATACTGTATTTTGGTTGATGTATTAATAAAGGTGTCCCCATTTCCCTCATTACTCTTGCGGCTTCAGCTGTTCTGTCCGCCGGATAGCTTGAGATTCCCGCGTATAATGCCTTTCCTGATTTAACTAATGAACTTAAAGCACCCATTGTTTCTTCCAGAGGCGTGTCGTAATCGGGACGGTGATGATAGAAAATATCTACATAATCTACGCCCATTCGTCTAAGACTTTGTTCGCAGCTTGCGATTAAATATTTCCTTGAACCAAAATCGCCGTAGGGACCATGCCACATAAAATAGCCGGCTTTACTCGATAATATTATATGATCACGATAAGGATGAAGATCCTTTTTCAAAATTTTGCCGAAATTTTCTTCCGCAGAACCGGGAGGAGGTCCATAATTATTTGCAAGATCAAAATGTGTTATCCCGTTGTCAAATGCTGTTAAAACCATTTTACGGGCATTCTCAAAAACATCAACTCCGCCAAAGTTGTGCCAAAGACCAAGTGAAATTATCGGCAGTTTAATTCCGCTTTTTCCACATCTGCGATAAGGAAGGATTTCGTAACGATTCTTGCTTGCTTTATAAGGCATGTTTACTCCTACTTAAATTTTTCTGCAAATAATTTTTTTAATGCATCTTTTTGTTGATAAAAAATTCCTCCAAGGATACAAATTAATCCGATTAATGATGATGTCATAAGTTTTTCGTCTAGAATGAGGGATAAAAACATAAGTGATAGAAAAGGTGCTAAGTAAGCAAGTGTCGACGTCTTAACTTTGTTTTCGCTTAATTCCAATCCTTTCAGCCAAAGGAAAAATGTAATTCCCATTTCAAAAATCCCAATATAAATGCCTCCCCAAAAGTACTCGTTAAATTGAATCTGAAATCCATGAAAGATAATTACATAAAGAAAAGTGAAAATACTTCCGAAGAAAAATCCGGTGAAAAGTTTCATCTCGACGCTTACTTTATTCTTAAGATTTACAATCCAGTAAGATGCCCAAATAATTGAGCTTCCCGCCGCCAGGGAAGCGCCAAATATATTATGAAAGTGAAGTTCAAAAACATTTCCTCTCGTAGCGATAATAATGACGCCGATAAATGCTAGTACTAATCCAATGACAAGAGGCACAGTGAATTTGTGGTTCAAGAAAATAACGGAAAAAACCGACACGACAATTGGCCAGATATAGTTTAATAAAAAAGCTTCCTGCCCCGGCAGAATTGAATATGCTTTGAACAAAACCAGATAGTAAAGAAACGGGTTCAGCAGACCAGCAGCTAGACCGAACTTAAGATTACCCGATTTAATGAGGTTTTTAATGCTAAATTTATTCGAAAACATAAGCACAAAAAACAAAACAAATGTGCTTACAAACGATGAAATTAAAAGAAGTTGATAGTACTCCATTCCGCGAAGTGTAAGTTTTGAAGCCGTTGCTATTGTTGACCACAACAAAATCGCGGCAAGCGAATACAATAACCCTTTTTTGTAATCTGTTTGATTCATTAACAAAAATTTTTTAATTAACAACCGGAATGTTTTAATAACGGAAAATACAAAATTTTAACCCATGACCCACAAACCTAAATCCGATGATTTTCTTGCACCGGGAACGATGATTCAGCTTTACAGTCAAGGTGCATTCCCGATGGGTGAGGAAGACGGAACTGTAAATTGGTACATGCCGCAAATAAGGTCAATAATTCCTCTCGATAATTTCAACATTCCTTCTTCGTTAAAGTCATTTATGAAGGATTCTGATTTCGAGTACAAATTCGATATGTGCACTCTGCAAGTAGTAAGAAAATGCAGTCAAAGAAAAAAAACATGGATCAATGAGACACTTTTGAAAGCATACGAGAAAATTTATTCCCTCGGTTATCTTCATTCAGTAGAAGTTTTTCAAAAAGCAAAGCTTGTTGGTGGACTTTACGGCGTGGCTGTAAACGGTGCATTCTTTGGGGAATCAATGTTCTCGGAAGTTTCTCAAGCTTCAAAATGTGCTTTGATCAAACTTTTAGAACACCTTAACGAAAAAGGATTTACACTTCTAGACATTCAATTCACTACAAAACATCTTGAAATGTTCGGCGCTGTCGAAATTTCATTCGATGAATATTATGATCTGTTGATTAAAGCATATTACAGCGATGTAAAATTTTAATTGCAAACGACTTGCAATAAGAAAAACACTTTCTTAAATTTCATTGTGGAAAATTTGAAAGTAAAAATACGCGATAACGGTTTTAAATTGACAAGACCGCGGGAACTTGTGCTTGAAGTTTTGGATAATTCAAAACAGCCTTTGACATTAAATGAAATTCACTTGAAAATAAATGACATAGATTTCGCAAGCGTTTACAGAAACATAAAACTTTTTAAGTCTCTCGAGCTTGTTAGTGAAGTGTTATACGGTGATAAAACACCCCGCTATGAATTAAAAGAAAAAGTTCATCGACACCATGTTGTATGTGCACGTTGCGGAAAGGTGAAAAAAGTAGATATTTGTTTAATAGACACAGTTGAAAAAAACACGGGTTTTAAAATAATTGATCATTCAGTGGTTATGAGGGGAATATGTCCGGATTGTCTTTAAAAATATTACTTCTTGCAACAATCTTGTTTGCTTTCTCTGGCTGTGGTAAAACCGAAAATTCCGAGTTTGAGAAAGAACAAATTTTCGTTTCCATTCCGCCATATGCGGATTTTGTGAAACGTCTTGCCGGGGATAATAAAGTTGAAGTAACGGTTATGATTCCTCCCGGAAGTTCGCCGGAGACTTATACGGTTTCTCCAAGGCAGCTTCAGAAACTTTCAAACGGCGGAACATATTTTCTTACGGGTGGTAATTTTGAGTTCGAAAAAAAATTGATCGAAAAACTTTCTGACCGCAATAAGTTAAATATGCTTGTAACCTCAAAGGGAATTGAATTAGTTAAAGGCGATCCGCATATTTGGCTTGGAGTTAACGAGACCCAAAAAATAGTTTCGAACATCGCGAACCATTTGATTGAATTGTTTCCTGAGGACAAAGAGCAAATAATTGATAACGAAAGAAAGTTTGCTGATACGCTTTCATCCATTTGCAATGAATTCAGAAACAGATTCGAAAAAATGAGCAAGAAACATTTTCTCGTATTTCATTCCGCTTGGAAATATTTTTCTGAGGATTTTGGACTAAAGGAAATTTCAATTGAAAAAGAAGGGAAACATCCTGGTGCTTTGGAAATTAAGAACACAATTTCAGAGGCAAAAAATTTAGGTATAAACACGGTATTTATCGAACCGCAGTTTAATGACGAACCGGCTCTGGTTGTGGCAAAAGAACTAGGCGCAAAAGTAGAGAATATAAATCCGCTGCCGGAAAAATATATTGAAGAAGTAATCGAAACACTCAAGAAAATAGAAAGTTCACTTAAATGAAAAAGATACTTGAAATAAAGCACTTAAGCGTAAATCTTAACGGAATCGATGTGCTGAAAGATGTCAACCTCACACTCGATGAAAAAGAATATTTGGGAATAATAGGTCCAAACGGCGCAGGAAAAACTACATTGCTTAAAGCAATTCTAGGATTAATTGATATTTCTTCCGGTTATATAAAAGTGGACGGTAAACCCGCACTAAAAAATTTAAATGCAATAGGATACGTACCCCAATACTCGAACTTCGATGCTAGTTATCCAATCTCTGTTAATGATGTTATTAAACTTGGATGCCTTGGTAAAAGTCTAAAAATGAGTGAACCCGAGAGACAAAACAAAGTAAAAGAAGTTCTTGCGAAAGTAAACTTATCCGGCTACGAAGAAAAGTTAATAAGTCAGCTTTCCGGTGGTGAGAAACAAAGAGTTTTAATCGCCCGCGCATTGATTTCCGATCCGGTACTTCTTCTTCTTGATGAACCTACAGCAAGTGCGGACGTAAAATCGGGGAAGAATTTTTATGAACTTCTTCACGAATTGAACGAGAGAATAACAATAATACTCGTATCCCATGATATTGGTGCAGTTTCAAAGTATGTTAAGAAAATTGCATGCTTAAACAAGAATTTGGTATATCACGATTCAAAAGAAATCAGCAGAGAAATGCTCGAGGCAACCTATCAGTGTCCGGTTGATCTCGTTGCACATGGACTACCACACAGAGTTTTAGAAACACACAATCACAATCATTGATATGTTAGAAATTTTTCAATACGATTTTTTTCTTAATGCATTTTTAGCTGCTTTACTTGCAAGTTTTGCTTGCGGCATAGTCGGCACTTTCGTTGTTGTACGAAAAGTAGTTTTCATCAGTGGTGGAATCGCACATACTGCTTATGGAGGTATTGGGCTGGGATATTTGATGGGGATAAATCCATTGATAGGCGCTTTTGCATTTAGTACGGCAGCGGCATATTTCATCTCAGCAATGAGAAGGAAAAACAGCAGCAACGAAGATACACTGATCGGAATTCTATGGGCGGTAGGCATGGCATTGGGAATTGTGTTTATCAGTTTGACTCCTGGTTATACTCCAAATTTAATGAGTTATCTTTTCGGAGATATTTTAACTGTTCCCTTCGATGATATATTAATAATGATAGCCGCAGATATAATAATTGCAGCAGTTGTGTTTTTCAATTTGGATAAATTTATTGCTATCACTTTTGATGAAGAATATTCGAGAACTCTTGGACTTCCTGTAGATAGATTATATTTTTTATTATACGTTCTAATTGCACTTACAACTGTAATTCTTATAAAACTTGTAGGAATTATTTTGGTTATTGCCCTCCTTACTATTCCCCCAACAATCAGTATTAAGTTTACAAAAAGCATTAAATCTATGATGCTTTTTTCAATTTTGCTTGGAATTCTGTTTAGTTTTCTTGGTTTGTTGTTATCGTATTATTTAAATTTGGCTTCCGGGGCATCAATAATATTGGTTGGAGCAGCGGGATACATTCTTTCGGTAATTCTTACCGGGAACAAAAATTAATAACATAGGATTTTCAATTTGATTTGGGATGTTAGTCCGGATATTTTCTCAATAGGTCCTATCACGATTAGGTGGTACGGTCTGCTTTTTGCCTCATCTTTTATTGTCGGCTTTTATATAATGCAGAAAATTTTTGCGTTGGAATCGAAGAAAGAAAATGACCTTAACGATTTAGTATGGTACATGATTTTAGGAACCGTTATTGGTGCGAGACTCGGTCACTGCTTTTTCTACAACCCGGAATATTATCTTTCGAATCCTATAAAAATTTTAATGGTTTGGGAGGGCGGTCTAGCAAGCCACGGAGCAGCGATTGGGATTTTAATTGCGGTTTATCTTTATTCGAAAAAGAAAAAAGATCAGACTTATTTGTGGGTATTGGATAGAGTTGTTATAACAGTTGCATTAGCGGGATTCTTTATTAGAATGGGAAATCTTTTTAACTCTGAAATAATCGGAAAACCTTCTGATCTGCCTTGGGCGGTAGCTTTTGTTAACGCCGATGTTCCCGACCCGATGGTTCCTCGTCATCCCGCACAGTTTTATGAAGCTTTAGCATATTTAATGATTTTTGTCCTACTAATTATGATTTACCGAAAACGGAAACAAGATTTGAACGACGGTTTCATCTTCGGCTTATTTCTGTTTTTGGTTTTCACGTTTAGATTTTTTGTTGAATTTATCAAAGAGGATCAATCAGCTTTCGAAGCGGGGATGATATTGAATATGGGACAAATCTTGAGCATCCCTTTGATTTTAGGAGGGATTGTGTTAATCATTTATTCATTTAGAAAACAAAAACAAACAGGTAATTAGTCTATGCGTTTAAATAAATATTTTTTCGGAATTTTTCTTTTACTCCTTTTTATCGTTTCATTTTTAGTTGGATTTACTTTTATGAATAATTCAGAAGATTTTGGAATTATTCAAACGAAATATCTTTCTGATGAAACTACAGACTCACTAAGATTCGAAGGTGAGGTTCATCTTAAAAATATAAAGCAGCTTACTTTCGGTGGAGATAATGCCGAAGCTTATTGGAGCTTCGACGATACGCAATTAATTTTTCAAAGCAATTGGGATAAAATAAACAGTCAAGGCTGCGATCAAATATTTATAATGAATGCAGACGGTTCTCAACTTGAGAAGGGTGAGAGTTACAGACTTGTTTCAACCGGAAAAGGAAGAACAACTTGTGCTTATTTTCTTTCTGACGGCAGAATTATTTATTCATCAACACACGAAGCAGATGAAAACTGCCCCGAAGAACAAATGTTTATAAACGGCAGGTACGTATGGCCGGTCTATGATTCGTATAATATTTATATCGCGGATGCTGACGGCTCAAACACCGAATTGCTGATCGGTGGAGAAGGTTACGATGCTGAACCGACAGTTTCTTCCGACGGAAAATATATAATTTTTACTTCAACACGTTCAGGTGATCTTGAATTATACCGTTACGAAATTGCAACAAAAGAAATTCTCCAGTTAACCGATGAGCTCGGTTACGACGGCGGGGCATTCTTTTCAAGAGATTCAAAAAAGATTGTTTGGCGAGCAAGCAGACCGGAAGGTGAGGATGCCGAAACCTATAAAAACCTGTTAACACAAGGTCTTGTTGAACCCAAAGCGTTAAACATTTACATGGCAGATATCGACGGATCAAATAAACAGCAGATAACCGATTTGCCGGGCGCAAACTGGGCTCCCTTCTTTCATCCGTCAGGAGAAAAAATTCTATTCAGTTCAAATCATCACTCGATGGAGTCGGGCGGCAGAATGTTCGATATTTTCATGATAAATATTGAAGGAACAGGTCTCGAACAGATCACTCATTCGGGCGCTTTTGATGCTTTCCCGATGTTCTCTTACGACGGCAAGAGGCTTGTCTTTGCAAGCAACAGAAGAGCCGACAGAGCAGATTCGAGGGATACAAATATTTTTGTTGCGGATTGGATCGATTAATCAAATAGATAACAACAATTCTAGTTCGTGCAAATGTCGCAAAAAAATTTTGTGATTAAGTGGGTCAGCGAATTCCGCAGCGGATTGCTTAAAACTTTCCCGGATGATTTTATTAACGACATTGAAACAATTGAATTTTCTATGCCTGGGATTGAATTGATTCTCGGCACAGAACTCTTCGGACAATATGAATTGACGGACATCGAAGGCAAATCGATTTTAACGGTGGAAAATTATCCTAAGGCAAAATATATTATCTACGCAAACCGCTGTAAACCGTCAAGCATAAAAATTCCTGCAAACGAATTAATGATAAAAGATGTTGTAAAAAATTATGAGAAGCATCTTGATTTGCTCTTAACCGGATTGGAGAAAGAGTATAAAAAAGAATTTCCCGAGATGAAAGATTTCAACCACGTTTCCAACCAAATATTTAACTCTCTCAATCTGAGAAGACATTAAAATCTTGATAGAACTAAGTGAAAATATATCAAATTATCTTCTTGAAACTTTTGGAGAAGAATACCTCGAAAAATATAAATCTTATGTGGAATCCGATCCCGTTTATTATGTTAGAACTGAACACCCGGAATTGCCGGAATTATTAAAAAATTATGGGATAATTTTAGAAAAAAATATTTCGGTGCCAAACGCTTATAAAATTATAAAGGGGAAAGAAACAATCGGGAAAACACTTGAGTTTACTTTCGGTAAGTATTATGTACAAAGTTTATCCTCCATGATTCCGCCGTTAATTCTCAATCCCTCGGAAAAAGAAATTGTTATGGATCTTTGTGCGGCTCCTGGATCAAAGTCCACGCAGCTTTCCGAGTTGATGAACAACAAAGGAACTCTCTGCGTTAACGATCCAAATTTGAATCGAATTAAAAGTCTTGCTTTCAATGTCGATAAAATGACTAGGTTAAATGTGTCTCTTATAAAACAGAAAGGTGAATTATTAAGTAAATATTTGGAGAACACATTCGATAAAATTCTTGTTGATGCTCCATGCAGCGCTTTGGGTATTGTTCAAAAAAAAGGTGAAGTAAGTAATTGGTGGAACGTTAAGCAGATGGAGAAGATAGCAGAACTTCAGCTTCGGTTATTGATCAGCGCAGTTAAGATGGCTAAAGTCGGAGGAGAAATTGTTTATTCAACATGCACATTAACTTTGGAAGAAAACGAACTCGTGCTCAACAAAGTATTGAAAAATTATCCTGTTGAGTTAATTGATATCGAACTTCCAGTTGCAAGCAGAGAGGCTATTACGTTTTACGGCGGAGAAGAATTAAAACCACAGATTTCTAAAGCAAGACGAATCGTTCCCTGGGAAGTTGAATCGGAAGGCTTCTTTATAAGCAAGCTAATAAAGAAAGGAGACACTGAACCGTCAAAGAAAGTATTGGTTAAAAGAAGAGATTTGGAACTTTTAAAAGCTGACGATCGTACGGTAATAAAATACTTAAACGATGTTTCAGAATGGTTCGGAATACCAGCAAGCTTATTGGGTGAGTACAAATATCTTATAAAGGGTAACGATATTAATTTCATAACCGGCGATTGGGCATTGGATGATGCTGATCAATTTTTAAGAATGGGAATAAGATTCGGAAATATAGATAAACGAGGAATGTGCCATTTACATTCGCTTGCAGTTCAGCATCTGGGGGATTCTATAAAAAGAAACATTTATGAAATAACTAATAAAGAAGAACTCGATGTTTATTTGTCTGGCGGAACAATTCGAAAGACGATTCAACCTTACGGACAAAAGGCAGTTAAGTATAATGGGCTGGTTTTGGGAACAGCAATCGCTTTTAACGAAGGGATAAAAAGTCAGCTTCCGCGTTCGATGAGAACACACGATATAATTATACCGGATTAATCAGCGAGGTATTTATGAACTTTCAAATATTCGGCACAAAAAAGTGCAGTGATACAAGAAAAGCAGAAAGATTTTTTAAGGAGAGAAAAATTCAATTTCACTTCCGCGATTTAAGCGAAAAAGGAATAAGCAAAGGTGAACTTGAAAACATCAGCCGAAAATTTCCTGTTGAGGATTTGATTGATAGAGACGGGAAGCAGTTCAGGAAAAGGAATTTGGAATATATGACTTTCGATATTGAAACAGAATTACTTGAAGATGCTTTGCTGTTCAAAACACCAATCGTAAGAAACGGCAACGAAGTTACTTTGGGATATAAACCTGATATATGGAAGGAATGGATTGAAAACGCTTAAATATTAACGAAAATATTTCTATCCTTCAATTCATCGACAAGCATTTCATAATTTTTAAAATGAATCGCATCCCAGCCCAGTTTTTTAGCTGCTGCGGCATAGTCGTAAATATCGTCAATAAACAAATGTGATGTTGCACTTTCTCTTGTGAAGTCCATTACTGCATTGTATATTTCTTTTTCCGGTTTAAGCGCACCGACTTCATGTGATAGAATTAATTTTTCGAAATAGCAAAGAAACTCATACTTTTCCCATCCAAACTTTTTATGAATACTGTTTGTGTTTGAAAGCAGAATTAGTCTGTAATACTTTTTCAACCGGGGAAGTAGTGATATGGTTTTCTCGTTTAGCTCAAACATATCAGAAAAAATTTCACAAAACTTTTCCCCGTCAAATTTATTATCCAGCCACTTTAAATTCTGCGAGATAAAATCGGATTCGATTATTTTGCCTTTTTCGAAGTTCTTAAAGTACTCTTTGTTTTTCTCGAAGATTTGAGCATAATGATCTCCCATTCCCATGTCAATTTTATTCAAAGCGGTTTTGATTTTTTCAAAATCAAACGGGATTAGAACATTTCCAAGGTCAAACACGATTACTTTTATTTCTTTCATAATTTTTCTCTATAAAAAAGATGCCGTTAAAAAACGGCACCTTAAATAATATATTTGTAGATAAAAAATCACTTTACTTCAAAAAGTGAATCGTCCAACCCTTGATTAACAGTTATCGATTCAACTGTTAACTCAACAAGCTGCGGTCCGAACGACTGTTTCACCGTATGCGGATATTTAATTCCATCAACTTCCTTGTAATCTCCGACTTCAATTACTTGATTAAATGTTCCTTGTGGTGTTGTAAGAACAGAGGTTTCTTTTACGAGCAGTCCGGAATCAACATCAAAATATTTTGTCGTTTTCTTACCAGTTGGATATGTAACCAATATTCTATAAGCGTCTTTTCCGTTTACCTGTTCCATCCCGGTGAGTTCGGTTGTTACGCCCATTTCGTCATAAACCAAAAACTCGAACATCATTGCTTCGATTTTCATGTTTTCAAGATCGTCACCTTCAAGCGGAGTGTCCTGCCCCATAGCGCTTACCTTACCTTTCTCTCCGTCGAAAACTTGAATCTGCCGCATGACTCCAGCATCCAGATCAAAGTGGAATTTATTCGGTTTCTTTTGTGATGTTTTTATGCTCAATGTCAAACCTTGCACAGTTCCTTTCATCACAGTTTGTCTGTCCTCAACCTGTTGAAGTTTTTCTTTTCCTCCGAGTGCGTTTATGTAAGCATCAAGCACAGTTTGTGCCGTAACTCCTTCGGGAATTGCTTTTGACGTAGGGTCATATTTTTCACCGTATATATCATAATAGTCTATTTTACCACTGAGAGTAAATTTCTTCAAATTCTCCGCAACTTCCCTGCCATTGCTCACAACTAATATGTAAGAATTGTTGGGTCGAACATATTTCTTTGCTGTTTCCAAAATTTCTTCGGCTGTGACTGCATTTAAGTTCTTAAGGTAATTCTTATAATAATCTTTCGGCAAACCATATCGTTCGATATTAAGGGCAAAGTTAGCGACAGTCTGAGGGTTTTCTAACGAGCGGGCAAAACTACCACTCAAAAAAGCTTTTGCTGCATTAAGTTCCTCTTTGGTTACAAGTTCCTCTCGTATTTTTTTCATCTCCGCTAAAATTTCGGTGACCGCGCTGTCGGTTACTTCGTTTCTTGCTTCGCATGATGCGTTAAAACTTCCAATCAACTCATCTGAAGCAAATCTTGAATAAGCACCGTAAGTAAATCCTTTATCTTCTCTTAGATTTTGAAAAAGTCTCGAAGCCGAACCGCCTCCCAAAATTTGATTCAGTATTTCAACTTTTATAGCATCATCGCTGCCTACTTTAAGATCAACCGGATAAGTTACATTTATAACTGATTGAACTGATGCAGGTCTATCAACTAAAGCAACTTTTCTTACGAGCGGGGCTTTTGGATCTTTGTGTTCTGCAGTCGGCACTTCAGTTTTTTCCCAATTTGAAAAATGCTCGCTCACTAAATCTTCGGCTTCACTTTTATCGATATCCCCTACTACAACTAGATATGCGATATTCGGTCTGAAGTAGGTTTTGTAAAAGTTTTCACATTTTTCCAGCGTTATGTTTTCAACCGTTTCTTCAGTAATCACTTCACCGTAAGGATGATTTTTAGAAAAATTAAGCACTTGTCTTACATTTGAAGCAATCGAAGCAGGATTATCTTTTTGAGCCTGAAGTCCGGAGATTGTCTGCTTTTTAATTTTATCCAATTCTTCTTGTTTGAAGACGGGATTTAAAAGCACATCCGACATAATTTCCAGCAGCTTTTCAGTATGTTTCTTTAGTGATGCAGCATAAATTCCCGTGGAAGAGGTTGAGAAACTAGCTCCGATAAAATCTATCGCTTCATCGATTTCATCTTTATTTTTTGTTGTAGTTGCGGTTCCCAAAAGTTCGCCGGCTGTCTGGATAAAACCTGCGTTCTCTCCTTGAAGGAAAGGATCATAATCGAGGTTAAGCGAAAACGCAACCCGCGGCAGTTTATGATTTTCAACAACAAATACCTTCAAACCGTTTTCGAGCGTGAAGGATTGATAGTCTCCAATTTGAATTTCGGGAGCCGGTCCCGGCTCGGGCATAACGCTTCTATCAACTTGAGCGGAGATAGTAAGCGAAAGCAGTAGATAAATTAAAGTAAAAAGTTTTTTATTCATTTTTATTCTCCAAAAATTATTTTCTTTCAAATCTTATTCTGATTTTGGCTGATCAGATTTAGGCAGATAGTAGAGAACAACTCTATTTTCTTTTGTTAAATATTCGTTTGCAACCCGTTGAATATCCTCACGCGTAACTTTCATATATTTTTCGAGTTCGGTATTAATAAGGTTTGTATCTTTATAGAAGTTATAATAGTTAGCTAAACTGCCGGCAATTCCGGCAACTGACGAGTTGCCAGACACAAAATCATTCTCTATTTTATTGCGCAGTTTTTGGAATTCTTCTTCGCCAATAAGTTCATTTTTTACTTTGTCAAGTTCAGCTTGCATTGCGTCTTCTAATATTTCTGCATTAATTCCGGCGTTAGCAACCGCAAAGGTTAAAAACAATCCGGGATCTTCGAGAGAAAGAGGAAAAGATGCGGCCTGAAGTGCAAGTTGTTGTTTGTCCACAAGCTGTTTGTACATTCTTGAACTTTGACCTGATGAAAGCAATGTTGTAAGCATATCAAGAGGATATTGATCTTCATCTTTCATTGCCGGGATGTGGTAAGCGTGAAGCACAAGCGGAAGCTGAATGTTGTCGTAAACTATATCGCGGACTTCTTCTGTCTTTTTAGGTTCAACCAGGTTAGAAGAAGTTGGACGATAAATTTCCTTTGATCCTTTCGGGATCGAGCCAAAATATTTTTCGATCATTTCTTTTGCTTGTTCGCTTTTAAAATCTCCCGCGATTGTAAGAGTTGCATTGTTTGGCACATAATACATCTTGTAAAATTCTATAAACTCATCAAGAGTTGCTAAATCAATATATTGAGCTGAACCGATGGGTGTCCATCTGTAAGGATGAACTGTATAAGCATGACTGAATGTTTCTTCCAGCAATGAACCGTAAGGCTGGTTGTCGAGTCTTTGCTTTCTTTCTTCTTTGACAACTTTCCGCTGTGTTTCAACTCCAATGCTGTCTATTTTAAGATGAAGCATTCTTTCGGACTCAAGCCAAAGTCCTAACTCCAACTGATTCGAAGGCAGAATCTGGTAATAATAAGTTCTGTCGAAATCCGTTGTTGCATTCAATGTCCCGCCGTTGCTTTGAACAATTTTCATATACTCACCGCGTGGAATGTTTTCGCTTCCCTCGAACATTAGATGTTCAAAAAAGTGTGCAAAGCCTGTTCTTTCGGGATCTTCGTTCTTAGAGCCTACGTGATAAAATACAGTTACCGCGACTATAGGTGTCGAATGGTCCTCGTGAAGAATAACGTGTAAACCATTATCCAAGTCATATTCTTCAAATTCAATTTCGCGGGCTTGTCCGTAGAGCAATCCGCAAGCAAAAAAGAAGATGAAAATTGATAATAGATTTTTTCTCATTCTATTTTCCTCTCTTTAATTAAGAATATTAAATTATTTGATTTCTTTGAATTTATTAAATACAATGTTATCGATTAGGTTAAATATTGTCATTTTGAGAATCGCTCGGAACTATTTTAAGCAATTTAATCAGATAAAGACTTCGGAATTTGTTTAAAGAACCTATATTATTTCCTACTTTCAATTTCGGATTTAAGCTTATCAAGCTCTTTTAATTTTGCGTCGATCTCCTCGCTTTTTTTGTTGAGGACTTCAAGTTTTTGATTTATTTCATTATCGAACTCAGCAGCATCCCAGTAACCGCGTTCTTCAAAATAAGCTTTAAATAACCAATTGTGTTTAAGGGCTTCCATGTTTTCCGAAAGTTTAAGTGCACCTTCTTTTGTTGCTTCGGTTGTTTTGATAAGATTATCCACAACCGTCATAACTGAATCGTAAGTTGAAGGATCAGACATAAATTTCCCGATTACTCCTTCGCCGTGTCTAAAATCATCTATCAGAAAACGAATATCCGTAATAGCGTGATCGATATTTGCAGCAATATTTTTAATACCGAGATTAAGCGTATCGGTAAAATCAATTATTTGCCCGAACCATTTGTTAACAGCATATAAACTTGTGTCTGCTGTTTGAATAATCGAAACTGTTGAAGAATACAGTTCATCGTCGTTAACCAATTTTCCTACTGTTCCTTCTCCTTGATTGACCTTGAGCACAATCTCGGAAAACTCTCTTGAAATATCATCTAGATTTTTAATTACGCTGCGGGAATCTTCAACAATTTCCATAACGTTTATCGGATCTTTCGATTTGATGATTCCACCGTCTGCGATTACTTCTTTATCGTGTGAGCCAGGTGTAATTTTTATAATTTTCTTTCCAACAAGGCCTTCTGTTTCAATCGAAGCTTCGCTGTCTAATCTTATAAATTGTCTCACATCGTTATCAATGTTCATTTTTACTTCAACTCTTCCGGTTGTATCTGCCGCCAATGAAATATCCCTTACGCTTCCGATGTTGTAACCGCTAAGCCAAACGGGAGCCCCTTTTCTCAGTCCTTCAATTGTTTGAAAGTAAGTTTTTATCTCAATGGTTTGCACGAAAAGTTTTTCTTTGTTTCCGATCAAGAAAATTGAAAGCACAATCAGCACTGTTCCCACAAAAACAAACAAACCTAATCTGGCACCTTCAAAGTGTTTAAACATTTATGTTTCTCCAATTATTCATGGATAATTTCGTGACTAAAAAAGTTTCTCAAGAATCTGTCCTCGGAACTTGTCAAATTGTCTATAGTCCCTTCGAACGCCACTTTTCCGTCTCGCAGAAAAATTGCTCTATCTGCAATTATTTGAGCACATATAAGATCGTGTGTAACAACGATAGATGTCATTTCCAATTTTTTTTGAAGCGTTATAATTAACTCGCTTATTTCTTTCGATGTAATAGGATCTAGTCCGGTTGTCGGTTCGTCGTAAAGCATTAGTTCGGGATCGGTTATGATCGATCTTGCAAGCCCTATTCTTTTTCTCATCCCTCCTGAAAGTTCGCTCGGCATTTTATCTACTGCTTCTGTTAGACCAACGTGATCAAGAGTTTGTATCACTTTATCATTCAATTCACTCTGGGTATAATCAAAATGCTTTTTAAGAGGAAACTCCAAGTTTTCCCTAACGGACATCGAGTCATAAAGCGCCGCACTTTGGAATAAAAAACCAATATGTTTTCTTATTTCATTAAAATCTTTCGTTGAAATGCCTACTACATTCTTTCCGTTTATAAATATTTCACCGGAATCCGGTTCAAGCAACCCTATGATACATTTAAGCAGGACACTTTTTCCGGTACCACTTCTTCCGAATACAACTAGATTTTCTCCACGGTCTACATTTGCCGAAACGTCTTCCAGAACAACGTTATCGTCGAAACTCTTAAAAAGATTTTTTATTTCAACTACCCTAGTGTCGGCCATAACCAAAGTGTTAGTTTTACAAGTATCATATCAAAGATTAAAATTAACAGAGAAGCAAGCACAACCGCTGTTGTTGAAGCTCTTCCAACTCCTTCGGTACCGCCCTCAGTTGTGTAGCCTTTATAACATCCGACCACTCCAACAATATATCCGAACACAAATGTTTTTGCTATCGAAGGAATAAAATCTCCGAATTCGAGCGAAGCTAAAACGGAATTTTTAAAATATTCAAAACTCATAGTGTTATTTAAAATTATCGATAGATAAGATCCACCCAATGCTATAAAAATTACATAAATAGTAAGTATGGGAAGAATCATAGTGGTGGCGATAATTCTTGTTACGACAAGATAATTAAATGGATCAATCGCCGAGACCTCCATTGCGTCAATCTGTTCCGTAACACGCATTGAACCGAGTTCTGCACCGATCCCCGAACTTACTCTTCCCGCAAATATTAATGCTGTTATCACGGGACCAAGCTCGCGTATTACCGAAAGTGAAACTGTCGCCGGAAGAAAATCTGTCGCCCCAAATTTTTCAAGTACCGGTTCGCTCTGCATCGTAAGAACCAAGCCGATTATGAATCCTGTAACAGAAACAATAGGAAAAGTTTTAATTCCAAGTTCGATCATATGTTTCTTTACTTGATCGATATCGTATGGGGGAATTAAAAGATTCTTAAAAAATTGAATGTTGAATATAGTGAGCCCGGTAATCGTTGCAAAGAAATTGTAAGTTCTTTGAACAAGGTTAAGATCTCTGTGTTGTAAAATTCTTGGGACTTTCATTGATGCACGGTTTTATTATTAAATCAAAATAGTAAAACAAAATGATATTTGTTCCGAGATTTTCAAAAAGCATTTTCATAATGCTTAATTTTCGGTTCTTTTCCTTTTTCCAACAGAATTGCAATTACATCAAACCTGCATTCTCTATCTGTTATTTCATTCTGATAAAGATAAGCGGTACCGATTTTTCTAAGTTGTTTCTGTTTCCCGGGCGTAACCGCTAGTTCAGGCTCGCCGAAATTTAAATTCTGTCGTGTTTTTACCTCAACAAAAACAAGTGTTTTACCAGATTCGGTAATCAAATCAATTTCTCCATGACCGAAGCGGTAATTCTGCGCAATTATATTATGACTTTTCCTAACAAGGTATTCCTTGGCAATTTCCTCGCCAAGTTTACCAATTTCTGATTTTGACATCGGTACGCTATTATCAAATTATCCTTTTATTAAAATAATTTCTTTTTGAGGAGGCGATATGAATTCGCAACCGTCTTTTGTAACAACCACTTTTTCTTCGATCGTTGCTATTCCGAATCCCTGGATCGGCAACCTCGGTTCAATTGTGAATACATTTCCAACTTCAATAGGGATGTAAGGAAGTTTACCGTATCTTTCCCACCGCGGCGCAAGCAAACCACCGCCGTCGTGAGCTGCTCTTCCGACCTGGTGTCCGAGTGCATGCGGATATTCCGGGTAGCCATTTTCAACAATATGGTTTCTTGCAATATCGTCGATTGTGCATCCTTGTACTCCCGGTTTAATTGCCTCCGCCGATTTTTGTATCGAATCGACTATAACCTGAAATCCTTTTTGAACCTCTGCGGGCGCTGTTTTTTCTCCGTCTTTGAGAACATACCAAGTCCGTTGCAGATCGGAACAATATCCTTTATAGTTTATTCCGAAATCCATATTAATAACGTGTCCCTTTTCAATTTTTTTATCCGTAGGACCGGAGTGAGCGCCTGCAGTATCGGGACCGGTAAAAACAGCGGGGCAGTGTTCTTCATCCCAAGCCAATCCGAATCCTCTTTCTTTAACTATTGATTTAACAAATTCTGCAACCTCTTTTTCGGTTTTTCCAACTTTTATGAAATCAGTTACTTCATCAAATATTTTAAGTGTTTCTACAATTGCTGTTTTCATAAGATCAATTTCGGTTGCTGATTTTCTTCCGCGCAATGCTGCAATAATATCCTCGGATGAAACCAAGCGATCTTTGTAAGGAGTATCTTTTAGATGATCCATTAATTCAAGATACATTCCGTGAGTAAGTCCGTCAGCTAAGGCTGAGTTAAGAGAGTAGTTAACGGCAATGGTTTTGGGGTCATAACTTTTAAGAACCTTAAGTAAATCCTCTTTAATGGATTTTAAGTAGCTTACAATATTTTTGAAAGTTCCCACAATTTTCATGTTTGCTTCTTCAAGTGAACCGATGATTGCTGTTGTATCTCCGTTTTTTGTAATAATAAAAGCCGAAGACCAAGTTGCACCTGTTCCGGCAATCATATCCATCATCGGATCTTTCATGCTTCCTGTTTCCCGTACAAAAGTAAGCCACATATCAATATCTTTTTCGTTAAGAATTTGAACGGCTTGTTTCTGCTTTTCAAGTATCATTTCCTTTGACATTTAATTCTCCCTTTTATGATTTATTTATCGTCCAACAAATTTTCTCAGTTCTTTCTCTTCCGTTATTTCTTTGAAGATTGTTCCACATTCTTTGCATTGATAAATTACTTTTATAGGTTTTGCACTGATTCCGATTCCATAAAGAAACCATCCGAATTTTGAATAGAAACTTTTACGCTCCACCAGGTAATCGTCAATTTTATAACCGCATTTACAAGTTTTTTCTGTTTCCATATTTCAAGATGATAAATGAATCTTAAAAATAAAAATAATCTCTTTCTTTAGTAAGATTTTAAGATATGTTGTATATTTTGACCCGGTATTTTTCTAACGATTAATCAAACATTCAGTATGACAAAAATAAAAACAGCTATAATTGATTTATATAATAACGAAGAAAATCAAGGTATGAGATGCATCCAAGATATTCTTCATCGGACCAGGTTATCTCACAACGACATTGATTTTGAGTTTGATATTTTCGATGCGCGCTACAGAAATGAAATTCCCACTTCTTCTTATGATATTTTTATTTCATCCGGAGGTCCGGGCAGTCCTTTTGAAGGAGAAGGAAGCGATTGGGAGCGGAGATATTTCAAATTGATGGATTCGATCGTATCAAACAATTTGAACAAAGGAAATTCGAAGAAACATGTTTTTTTCATCTGTCATTCATTTCAAATTATGGCTCGTTACTTTGGTTTTGCTGAGGTAAACAAACGAAATTCATATTCGTTTGGAATTTATCCCGTTCACAAAACACAAGAAGGTGAAGAAGAAATTCTTTTTGAAACACTGTCAAATCCTTTTTATGCAGCAGATTTTAGAGAGTATCAAGTTGTAGAACCGAACCAAAGATTAATTGATGAATTGAACATCAAAATAACCGCTTTGGAAAAAGAACGTCCTCACGTTGAGTTTGAACGTGCGATTATGGCTGCGAGAATTTCCGATGAAATTGTCGGGACACAGTTTCACCCGGAAGCAGATGCTGAGAGCATGTATTACCATTTTCAAAAACCGGAAAGGAAGGAACAAGTTGTAAGCAAATATGGTGAAGAAAAATATTTAAATATGATCTCTCTCCTCGAAGATTCCGGAACAATCGTAAAAACTCAAAGTGCGGTTTTACCTAAGTTTTTAACTAACGCGATTGACTCTCTAAGACCTGAATTAAAAACCACATAACTTTTCGTTTGGGTAAATAAAACAAGTATGGATATATTTGTTTGTCAATTTAATTGCTGATGAACGAGTTTTATCAAATACTACTTTTGTTCGCCGTGGGCTCTGTTACCGGAATTATTAACGTGATCGCCGGAGGCGGGTCATCTCTTTCTCTGCCGGTTCTAATTTTTTTAGGTCTTGATCCTTCCACCGCAAACGGTACGAACCGTGTTGGAATATTAACCCAAAGTATCTCTGCAGTAAAATCGTTTAAGGACGAAAATCATTTTGAATTAATGCAAAGTCTAAAAATTTCGCTACTCACACTTCCCGGTGCAATTCTCGGTGCGATTGCAGCAGTTAAAATTGACGACGCACTTTTTCAAAAAATACTTGGCTTTGTTTTAATTCTCGTTGCACTTTCAATGGTTTTCCCGAAAATAAATATCACGGATTCCGTCTCATCGGAAAAATTGGACTGGAAAATTACGATCGCAATGCTGTTTGTCGGATTTTATGGCGGCTTTATTCAAGTGGGAGTCGGATTTGTAATTATGGCAGCACTTCATTATTTGATGAAACTGACCTTGGTCAAAGTAAATATGCACAAAGTGTTTGTGACGTTGGTGTTCACAATTCCCGCATTGATAATTTTTATTGTTGCTTCCAAAATCAATTGGTTTTTAGGATTGAGTTTAGCTACAGGCAACGCTTTCGGCGGTTGGTGGGCTGCCAAACTAACCGTGAAAAAAGGAGATAAACTAATTAAGTTTGTTCTCGTGCTCGTTGTGATTTTTATGGCTTTGAAGCTTTTGAATTTATTTTAAGTGCGGAAATTACTTACACCTTTTTCAAGTCTGTCCATTATTGCCTGCCACAGACCGGAATCATCTATTCTTTCACATAGAATCATATCAATATCTTCGTGCTCAAATTCGTGAAGAAAAATAAATAAATTCGCCGCAGCCTCATGCGGATCTGAATTTTTGCTTAAAATTTTTGCAGAAGTAAAGTTGTAATCTGTGGTTATCCCGGTTTTAAATAATCCGCCCAGTTTTTTGCCTGATAGATCTTTTTCCCCTAATTCGTCGATAAACATCATCGGTTTGCTTGGGGAGTAGTGAGTTTTTAATTGTCCGGGAGCGTTGGGATTCTCCTCGCTTATTTTTTGCTCTATTTTTTCGCCAACAATTGCTTCAACTTCCTCGACGGGAATTCCTCCATGTCGAAGAAGAAAAACCTTTTCGTCGGTAAGTTCAATTATTGTTGATTCAACACCTACTTCGCTCGGTCCGTCGTCCAAAATAATTTCGATTCGATTTCCCAGTTGATCTTCTACGTGACCCGCTGTTGTTGGACTTAGTCGCCCGAAAATATTTGCGCTTGGGGCTGCGATTGGGTTGCCAAGTTTTTGAATCAGTTCAAGTGCAACTCTGTTTGATGGCATCCTAACCGCAACAGTTTGATGACCTGCAGTTACAATATCCGGAACAATTTTTTTCTTTGGAATAACGACGGTTAATGGTCCCGGCCAAAACGAGTTGATGATTTTTTCAAAAAATGGATTTATACAGTCTGCCACTAATTTTAACTGTTCAATAGAGTTAATGTGAAGAATAAGGGGGTTAAATTCAGGTCGTTCTTTTATTGCAAAAACTTTCGCAACAGCTTGCGGGTTGAAAGCATCCGCACCAAGTCCGTAAACTGTCTCTGTAGGAAATGCAACAATATTGCCGCTTCTTAAACTTTCCGCCGCTTTAAGTATGTTCTCGCTTGTAGCTCTTAAAATTCCCATCAAATAAATATTTTTTTTGTGAAATGAATAATAATATAATTTTAACTTGATTGTAAGTTTTTTTGGAGTTTATCATATTAAGAGTGTTAAAATAAAAGAAAAAAATGCCACAAAATTTCGAAATACTTCTCCAAAATGAGATTTTAAAAAACGAACGAACACGCGCTACAATTCTTGCAATAATCGGGATCATTGTTTTTGTGTTTTTTTTGTCGGTAATTTTTCTCTCTAAGGACCTAATCAAAACTTCGTTCGGCGATTTGAATAACATTTACATAATAACGGGTATTATGCTTTTCTTTGTTATAAGAGAGGCTGCTTTACGATTTGTTTTGGAGAAAAGAAGTCATCAAACGATTTTGTTCAAGAGAAAAATTTATAGAATCTTGAACACAATTTTGGAAGTGAGCATTATTTCGTCGATATTCTTTTTTGTAATACTTAATTCAAAATCATTCTTCATTTTTGATTCACCGATTGTTTTTCTTTATTTCCCGTTAATAATTCTATCGATACTTAGTTTGGAATTTTCCATTTCATTGATAACAGGAATTACTGCAGGGGCTGAGTTCTTTCTGATCGCACTACTCTTTACTGTCATTGATGGTTATGAGGCTACAAACGTTTTTAACGAACTTCCGCAGCTATTTCTGGGGAAAGCTATGTTTTTTGTGCTTTCGGGAATTTTAGCGGGATATTCAGCAAATCTGCTTAAGAACCGAATTTTGAACTCGCTCAAGGTGGCACAGGAAAAATTGAGAATTCAAAATATGTTTGGTCAGCAAGTTTCGCAGGAAATAGTCGAAGCATTACTCGAAAGTAAGGGCGAAGTAAAAAGCGAAAGAAAATTTGCGTGTGTCATGTTTTTGGATATCCGCGGATTTACACCATTTGTGGAATCGAAACAACCGGAGGAAATAATTGATTTCCAAAACGAAATTTTCGGATTCATGATCGAAACAATTATCCGGAACAAAGGAATAATAAATCAATTTTTAGGCGACGGTTATATGGCAACATTCGGTGTTCCTTTTTCTTCAGGAAACGATACTGAAAATGCAGTGAAAACATCACTGAAAATTCTTGAACAGTTGAAACAGAAAATTAAAAACAAAGAAATCCCCGAAACAAAAATTGGCATAGGATTGCATGCAGGACAGATTGTTGCCGGAAATGTGGGCACCGAAAAACGAAAGCAATATTCGGTTTCAGGCAATCCGGTTATTATTGCTGCACGCATTGAAAATCTAAACAAAGAATTCGGTTCGCAAATTCTTATTTCAGACGAAGTGCTTGAAAGATTGGACAAAGAAAAATATCCTTACGAAACCATTGGTCCGGTAAAAATTAAAGGAAGAGAAGAACCAGTAATTATTCATAAGCTTGCGTAATTATAAATGAAATTACAAGATATTGAAAATTTTATGTTTCATCTCGCTGTTGAAAGCGGGAAAATCATAAGAAGTCATTTCAGAAAAGATGTAAAAATTGAATCAAAGGATGATAATAGTCCCGTAACAATTGTAGATAAAAAAGCAGAAGAAAAAATGCGGGAGATTATTATGAGAGAGTTTCCATCTCACGGGATAATCGGTGAGGAATTTGAAAATCATAATGAAAACTCTGAATTTGTTTGGGTTCTTGATCCAATTGACGGAACAAAAAGTTTTATTTCAGGAATGATTTCATTTGGAACAATGATTGCGCTCCTTCAAAACCGCAAACCGCTAGTCGGAGTTATAAATCAACCGGTTATGAGGCAGTTCATTTTCGGTGACGGAAATATTACAAAATTAAACACTCGTCAGGTAAAAATTAGGGATTGCAATTCAGTGAAAGAAGCAGTTCTACTTACGACAGATCATCTAAACGTGGAAAAATATCAACGAATTGAGCCGTTCGAAAAGTTGATCAGAAAAGTAAAATTATACCGACAATGGGGCGATTGTTACGGTTACTTGCTGCTTGCAACCGGTTTTGCGGATGTCATGGTTGATCCAATAATGTCTTTTTGGGACACACAAGCATTGATTCCAATTATAGCTGGAGCGGGAGGTGTGATCACCGATTATCAAGGAAATGACCCACTTAAAGGAACCAGTATAATTGCCGCAGGGAAATCTATTCACGGTGAAATAATAAAACAATTAAACCCAGATTAGCGACTTGCGTCAAGGGTTTTTAGATATCCTTCTTTCACTAATGAATCATAAGATTTATAAATCGTTAGCTGAGCAGTATAAGTTCCTGAGTAGCCTTTCGATTCAATAATTACTCCTTCGATAGTTTTATCAATTTTTACTTCGGCAACTAACTCGTCTTCTGAAATCAATGATTCTTTTAGACTCGATTTTTTCAGCGGGATATTTTCATAAGCCCAATAAATTCCCTTTTTTGCTTTTAAGATAGCTTGATCTAAAAGTTCATCCGATTTATTTTGGCCAAAAATAATAGAAGGAATAGAAAGAAGAATTATCAAGATTGAAACCTTCATTTACACCTCCTGCTTTTATAAGTACTGAATAATTTGAACTTAATAAATTTTGAGCAAAATTTAAACCGTTTCACTCTGCTAAGTGAAGTAAAAATAAAGGGTTATAAAAATATTGTAAGTTGTAATGGAAATAATTATTTTTGATTTCTTTGGAAAATCATAATTAGGTGAATATAAAATGAAACGCACATTTCAACCAAGCAATCGAAAAAGAAAGAATAAACACGGTTTTAGAGCAAGAATGGCGACTAAAAACGGAAGAGCGGTTCTCAGCAGAAGAAGAGCTAAAGGAAGAAAAAAATTAACAGTGAGTGATGAAGCTTAGTTTTGAAGTCTCAAGGACTTTCGAAAAAGGAAAGAATAAAGAGTAAGAAGGAATTTCAAAGGGTTTACTCTGAAGGAAATACGCTGTTTTCCCCTCGCAACTCTATAAAAGCGATTTATTTGATTGTTGACGACAAAAGCAACCCGGGCATACGGGTTGCTTTTGCAGTTCATAAAAAAGCTGGCAAAGCCGTTTGGCGAAATAGAATGAAAAGACTATTGAGGGAAACTTATAGACTTAATAAAAATCTTGTTCTGCCCAAGGTTGTTGATAGCGGCAAAAGATTATTTCTAGTTTTTTCTCCGAACTCGTTAAATGAAAAAGATAACAAAAAAATTCATTTAAACGAGGTTATGCCCGAAGTATTAAGTATTCTTAACAAATTAGCGGCTCAATTCTGATTCAGATATTCATTAATCAGCCGCTCAAATAATTATTGGAAATTATATTTTATGGATCGTAACACAACCGTTGCTTTTGTTCTAATCGGACTTATACTAGTAGTTTGGCTTTATATTAATTCCCCTGAACCGCAGCCGCAAACCCCAAAATCCGCATCAGATACAACCCTTGTACAAGATGATGTTCCTTCTGCAGCCGTTGATACACAATCCGCAAAAATTAAGGAAGAAGTCCCTCCCGCAATTGATTCGCTTTTAATTTCGGATTCAGATAAAGAAGAAAGAATAATTACAGTTGAAAACGATGATGTAGTTCTCGAATTAACAACCAAAGGCGCACGGATAAAAAAGTATTTCCTAAAGGAATACAAAATGTGGTACGCCATAAACGATAACGGCGAGGGCGATTTTTATAAAAATCATGTTCAGTTGGTTAATTATTCAAAAGAAGGCGGAGATCTTAATATTGTTTTTGTTACTAAAACAGGGCAACTTCTTAATACTTCAAAGCTCGACTTCACAACCGACGCGGATGATTTTAAGTATACAGTCCCTGCCGGGGATTCACTTGAGCTGGCTTTTGAATATAAAATGCCTGAAGATAGAACCATCAGAAAAGTTTTCAAATTTTATGGATCAAACTTTGTAAGCAAACTTGATATCGAACTTCTTAACTTTAATGATTTTATTAGCAGTTACCGCTACGACGTTATTTGGGCAAATGGAATTAACTTTGTCGAAAAAAATTCCGTTGACGAAAGCACCTATTCAAACGCAAGCGCATATACCGGAGACGAACAGGTTGTTGTTGACGCATCTTCCGCGGGCGAAAAAGTAAGCAAAGACTTAAATGGAAGAATAGATTGGATATCCTTACGTAATAAATATTTCGGTATTATTATCTCACCGGACAATCCAGATAGCGACGGCGGTGCTTATTTTGAGGGTCATAAAACTCAAGCTCCTAATCTTGACGAAAGAGAATTTTACAGCGCGAGTTTGAAAATTCCTTTTCAGGATTCGAAGTTCCAGAAAAATTCTTTTGAACTTTATATCGGGCCATTGATTTATGATAATCTGAAATCGTTTGGACGAGGTTATGAGTCCGCATTCGACTTCGGAAGTTTTTTCGGGATGAAATTTATTACTCGCCCGATTTCTGAATATATTCTTCTGCCGCTTTTTACTTTTCTGCATAAGTTTATTCCCAACTATGGTTTTGTAATTATCCTCTTTTCGATTATCATCAAATTTGCTCTCTATCCTCTAACAAAGCAAAGCTACAAATCGATGAAGCGTATGCAGCTCCTTCAGCCGAAAATTGCGGAGTTAAAGGAAAAGCACAAGGATGATCCGCAGAAAGTTCAAAAAGAAACGATGAAGCTCTATCAAACTTATGGCATTAATCCTGCTGGAGGCTGTTTGCCAACATTGCTTCAGATGCCGATTCTATTTGCATTGTTTACATTCTTTAATGTGACTGTTGAACTTCGTCAGGAACCTTTTATTTTCTGGATTACAAATCTTTCTGCTCCGGATGTTATTTTTAAACTTCCATTCACAGTTCCATTGTTCGGAATTACGCATATAACGGGTCTGGCTCCATTGCTGGGAATTACTATGTTTCTTCAGCAAAAAATGACAATGAAAGATCCTAGTCAGAAAATGCTTGTTTACTTGATGCCGATTATGTTCACACTCATGTTCATGAACTTTGCTTCCGGGCTTAACCTATATTACTTTTTGTTTAACTTATTCTCAATTGCTCAGCAGAATTTAATTAACAAAAACAAATCGGATATGGAATTAAAACCTGTTGATAAAAAGGGAAAGAAAAAAGGCGGAGGATTTATGGCAAGAATGATGGAAGCCGCCGAGAAACAGGCAAAGGCTCAAAAAGAATCTCAGAAAAAAGGTAGAAGATAATAGCCGTAACAATTATTATTTTAAAACCCAATCAATATGGTTGGGTTTTCTTTTTTGAACTATGAAAAAACTAATCTACACGGTTTTAATATTTTCCTATTCGCTTATTTTTTCACAAGCAACGGATACTCTTAATTTAAATCTTATCGAGAAAAATTATCCTTTCAATCTGACAGCAAAAGAACCGGCAAAATTAAAGAACATTGCACTGGCATTAAGCGGAGGAGGTTCAAGAGGTTTAACACATATCGGTGTTATGAAAGCACTTCTTGAAGAAGGAATAGATTTTGATTTGATTGTCGGCACAAGCATGGGAAGCATTGTCGGCGGACTTCTTGCTTCAGGTTATTCGATTAGTGAAATAGAATCTATTGCCGTTCACACAGACTGGAATGAATTTTTCACTTCTGTAAAAAGACCCAGACAGGATCTGTTCATTGATCAGAAAATTACTGAAGACAGATCATTGGTAACATTAAAAATGGACGGATTAACTCCGGTAATACCGACATCTATCAGCTCAGGGGAAAGAGTTACAAATTTTCTTAATATCCTATCACTGAATGCCCCTCTCAACGATATTACAGATTTTGATGATTACCTTATAAGATTTCGTGCAGTAGCAACTAATTTAACCAACGGTGAACCTGTTGTTTTAAAAAATAATTCCTTAAGTCTTGCAATGCGTTCGAGTTCAAGTGTTTCATTTTTGCTTCCACCGGTTCAGTTGGATTCATTAATTCTTGTTGATGGTGGATTGGTCGCAAATATTCCCACCGAAATTGCGAATGATATTTTTGATGGACCAATAGTAGCTGTTGATGCAACAAGCCCCCTAAAAACTCCTGAAGAACTGCTTTTCCCTTGGGATGTCGCGGATCAGGTTGTTACAATTCCAATGAAAATTATCAGCGAACAACAGTTAAATCTTGCTGATATTGCAGTGGTTCCGAACTTATCCGGAATTGAGAATACCGACTTTTCGCGCATTGAAGAGTTAATTAAACAAGGTTATTCTGCTGGTAAATCTGCAATTGATTCGATAATTAAAATTGTGAGAAATAATTACTTTGCTTCAGTAGAAAATGAAAAGTTTTACACAAATATTTCTTTAAAAGAGAATGCGTCTGAAACTGAAGTACAGTTGTTTAATTTGTTGACAAATACAAATCGTGTATCATCGAAAGAGATTGAATTCGGACTTGCTAAAATTTATAAGTGCGGCGATTTTGAAGAATTATCAGCTGTTATTACAGACAGCGAGAATAAATCTTTTATTGAAATCATCGAAAAGAAAAATCCGCTTATAAAAAAGCTTACAGTTTTGAGCCATCCGGGATTTGAAAGAATTTGCTCTGTTGAGGATGAAAAAGAGTTAATAAACAAACCATATAACTCAAAACGAATAATGAATTTTATTCTATCAGTTTTAAGACAGTGCAGAAAAAAAGGTAATTCGTTAACGAGATTTCTTGGAAGCGCTTTTTCGATACAATCGGGTGAATTGACACTTAATTTTTCTGAAGCAAGAATAAGCGGAATAGAAGTAACCGGAAATGTTAGAACCGAAACTCAAATTATAACTCGCGAATTCCCGAACGTTGTTGACAATCCTTTTTCGCTCGAAAGGATTGAGGAAGGTCTCCGAAATTTAAACTCAACCAATTTGTTCAATTTAATTGAAGCCGAAATTAAAATTGCGCCGGATGGCTCTAACGTTCTGGTAATTAATGTTGACGAAAAAACAACAAGTGTACTTCGGTTGGGATTAAGAGTGGATAACGAGTATTTAACGCAGCTTTATGTTGATATACGAGAAGAAAATCTTTTAGGTTCAGCAATTGATCTAGGACTTATTATATCCGGTGGAACAAGATCAAGAAACTTTATTCTTGAGAATAGATCGAATAGATTATTTAATACCTATTTAACTTATAATCTTAAAGCTTATTATCAATTTAATGATGTAAATAGATTTGATTATGATTCGATAGGAAGTTCTACAAGATATGAAAGAAGCAAAATAGCAGAATATAGACAAATCGGTTATGGATTTTCCGCGGGGATAGGAACTCAAGTTAAAAGATATGCGAATTTAATAGCCGAAGGAAAATACGAAATTAACGAAGTAAAAAATCTTAGAGATTTTCCGGATAAAGAAACTTATAAAGACAAAATTGTAAGTCTTAAATTGAAGTTGTTGATCGATACTCAGGACCGTTATCCGTACCCTCAGTCAGGTTTTTATCTCAATTCTTTTTACGAAACTTCCCAAACGATTCTAGGTGGGGATATTTCCTTTGTTAAATTTTTGGCTGATTACAAAAGCTATTTTAGCTTCAGCAGTGTTGGTAATCTTTATCTAAGATTCCGCTTTGGATTTGGTGACCATACGCTTCCGCTTAGCCAGCAGTTCAGCCTGGGCGGACAAAATAATTTTTTTGGAATGCGCAATGATGAATTCCGAGGAAGGCAGATTTTTAGTTCTTCAATCGGTTACAGACATAAAATTCCTTTCAACATTTTTTTTCCGGCTTATATTAAATTCCGCTATGATATTGGATCAATTTGGGCAAACAGAGAAGACATTCGATTCAAAGATTTGAGACATGGTCTTGGAGCAACTCTTTCGATTGATTCACCGTTGGGGCCTGCTGATTTTTCAGTCGGTAAAAGTGTGGAGGTGGATTATTCTTCCGGGATCACAAAATTAATTAAAGGTCCTCTGTTTTTTTACTTCTCAATTGGATATGAATTTTGATTACTATGTGCTTTCTTCTTTTAATGCTTTTGCGGCGAGAATTTTATATTTCTTAGCTGAGGAGTCATCATTAAGTTTTGAATATAATCCTGCAAGTCTGTAAAATATTTTACTTCGTTTTTTTACTTGAGTAAGATTGTTAGTTACATAATCTAAAATCGTTTGATTATATCCTACCTCAAAATCAAAATTATATAAATCCAGAAGTCTAATTAGCGGAAGAAAACTATTTGGTTTTTCTTTGTTTGCCTTTTTGTAGTAATCAACTGCGCTTTCGATGCAATTTTTTCGTTGATCGCCGGTTTCAAAAATTTCCGCACTCCACATAAAGAAATCATAAGAAGTGTCCTTGAATTCCGACGAGAGTTTTTCGGTGTACATTTTTAATTCATCTGTTGAAAGTGCAGGATTAGCTAAGAAAATTTTATAAAGATCGGGATTTTTTATTTTCTTTTTAAGAGCTGACTGAAAACCGTCGAAAAGTTCATCGGATGAACGGGCATTTCTAAAAATTTTTTCCAGCTCGTTGGCGGAAAAATCTTCCATTATGCTCCCTAATATTTAACTAAGTAATCCAGCAGGTTTGCTTTAGTAAACTCGGGCAGATCTCGGTTGAACTCAACCGTTTTATTTTTATCCCATTGTCTGCCGGAAGATTCAATGTAAGAATGCTTTTTCAAAAAGGCAAACCTTCTTTCTTTCAAAATGTTGTTTTCATCAAAAACGAAAAAAGTAATTATTACGTGCAGGCTGTATTTTTCGCTCCACTTTTCATATGCGTCTATTGCTCTTTTATTGACAATCCAAAGTGATTTTCTCTTTCCCTTCCAGTCGAGCAGAACCGATTTCCCTCTATAATTAATAATGACATCAGGTTTATCTTTTCCCTTTTCCCAAACTTTTTCGAAGCGTTTATCGTCACCGAAATTCTTAAAATCTATTCCCCATTGAGTAAGAAGATTTTTTCCGGAGTATTCCGCAAGGTCGTGAAGTTTATAATTTTTTCTGAAATCCTGGGTTGTTTTGGCAGGATTAAAATCAAGTTTTTTCATTTTTTAACAAGAATTTTTTCAAACATAACATTATTTGTAACAATTCTCCCTGTTGTTTCGTCTTTACTAGTGAGAATTATGAGCATCAAGGATACAAAATATCAATTTCTGATCAAGCAGTACAAACATAATATTTATAGTTATGCATTGTATATGCTTAAGAATAAGATGGATGCGGATGACGTTACGCAAGAAGTTTTTATCCGCATTTGGCAGAACATAGGTTCTTTTAACATACTGGCAGCAAAAACATGGATTCTCAAAACAACTCATAACTTATGCATTGATTATCTAAGGAAAAGGACTTCGGCAATGTCAAAAGAATTATCAATCGATGATGAGCTTGAGAATTTTATTTCGACTGATAAGAGCGAGCATAATCCGTATTTAACAACTCATGTAAAAATGATGAGCAATAAAATTAAAGATACTGTAAAAGAATTACCTGAGAACTTAAGAAGTGTATTTATTCTTTATGAAATTCACGGATATAAATATAAAGAAATAAGCAGCGCATTGAATATTCCAATAAACAGCGTAAAAGTTTATCTGTTGAGAGCAAGAAAAAAATTGCAAGAGGCGATGAAAAATTATGAACTACAAGAATTTGTCTGAAAATTTCAGTTCTAACGGGAATCTTCACGAGGATCTGTTGAATGAAATTATTTCCGTTGCTTACGGTGATGCGGAATTGCTAACGAAAATTAAAATAAAAAATCTCGCAAAAAGAAATAAAACTGTTGCCGATACACTCCAACAATACGTAGTAACAGCAAAATCCGTAAGTGAAATCGATCTTGAAAAATGTCCTGAAGAATTAATCAAAAAAGTTCATCTCAAAACCGACGGAAAGATTAAAGAAGAAAAATCTTTCCTTTTTGATTTCTACTCAGTGTTCTTTGCAAAGCCGGCAATATCAGCGGCTGCAACGGCCGTGCTTGTATTCGTTATAGTTCTTTCATCATTTTTTAACGACGGAATTAACACTTCGCCTTATACTCAAAGTGAGCTTGAAACTGCGGAAAGGCAGACGAAAGAAGCAATATCAATTGTGTCAAGAATTTTTGCAAAAACAAAAACCACGCTGGAAAATGAAGTGCTGGCGCAAAAGGTCAGCGATCCAATTAACAGAGGAATAAATACAATTAACGAATTATTTATACAAGGAGGAGAAAATGAAAAGGTTAATTAACTATAGTCTCGTTTTATTATTAGTGTTAACGGGGCTAACCTTTGCACAAAACAAAGATTACTCGAACGAAGCCGGATATTTGGATTTCGGCAATATGTCGGAGCTTGAAGACGGTGAAATGGTAGCCGAAGTTATCATCGAAGAGCATCTTCTGAAGATGGTATCGAAGCTAACAAAGAATGAAGATCAAGAACTATCAGATCTTTTGAACGGATTGAAATTAGTTCGAGTTCATGCATTCGACGTCACCGATGCAAACAGCAAGATGATCTCAAATAAAATGGAAGCGATTAACAATCAGCTTGCATCGCAGAGTTGGGACAGAATCGTAAGATTCCGAGATAAGGAAGAAAGCGGAAACGTCTACATCAAAACCGATCAGAGCGATAATATTGTTGGTCTTGTAGTTTTAGCAATGGATAAAAAAGGAGAAGCAGCATTTGTGAACATCGTCGGAAAGATTGATCTTGAAACGATTGGAAGGTTAAGTGATAAGTTCGATATACCTGGTCTCGAAAAAGTTGAGAACGGAGAGAATAACCGATGAAGGCGAAGAGCTTAGTTGTTCTTTTGCTTGCTGCGCTTTTTATGATGAATTTTTCCGGATGCATAGGTGTCAACGGAAATTTCAAAAGGGTACGCGATAATATCCTCGTCAATATTGACGGGAGAGCGGATAGAGTGGTTGAATTTGCATTGGGTCCTTCGGGAATGATGTTTGCATCTTTAATTACTTCTTTTGCCGCTGATGAAGAATATGTCGATGATCTGATGAGACAAGTAACCAAAATTCAAGTTGGTGTTTATGAAAGAAAAGATTTCTCCGAACCCAATTATATGATGCTTAAAGATCTCAGTGATGAGATGAACGACCAAGGATGGAATTATTTGGTGCGATCTTACGATCACGGTAATTTAGCTGCTGTCTTCACTCAATCTGATGATCTGGACAATATTCACAGCCTATTCATTGTTGTGCTTGAACGTGATGAAATGGTAATGGTAGAACTTAAAGGTAATCTTGATAGAATGATTGAAATAGCGGTAAGAGAAAACGGATTAAAATTTGACATTGCCGGTAATTATTAACCATTAAACTTTTCTGCATAAGTGAGGCTGTATTAGAAGTTAAAGATTATATCCGCGATTCGAGCTTGTAACCTAATTGAGATAGTAAAATAACTTCTGATCCAGCCTTAATTTTTTTTAAAATTCCGCACAACTTTTTTGAGAATGATAAGTCTAAATCAATGTACGTAAGTTTTCGTAATTAAAAAATCATCTAACTTTAATCAAATTAGTAATTAAAAAAGTGGGGGGCCATGAAATACTTAATTACATTTCTGTTAATATTACTTTTCGCGACAGCTTCCTTTTCAAAAGGATTTAAAGCTAAAAACTCCGACAAACAGATACAGGCAATAAAGCTAGAATCTTCGATAAATCTTGACGGGAATCTTGTTGAGAAAGTTTGGATGCAAACTCCGATCTCAAGTTTTACTCAACGTGATCCTGTCGAAGAGCAACCGGCAACTGAAACTACCAAGGTATGGGTTGCTTATGATGAATCCTATATTTACATCGCAGCAGAACTTCTGGATTCTGAACCCGATAAAATAGATGTGAGTCTTGCACGAAAAGATTCCTGGCACGATTCGGATTGGTTTACTGTTTATATTGATCCTTACTTTGACAGAAAAACCGGGTATTATTTTGCTGTTAATGCCGGCGGTTCGCTCGGTGACGGTGTTTTCTATAACGACAGTTGGAACGATGATTCATGGGATGGAATTTGGGAAGCAAAAACTTCGGTTGATAATTCCGGCTGGAAAGTGGAAATGAGAATTCCTTTTTCGCAGTTAAGATTCAGTCAAGCTGACGTTATGAAGTGGGGAATAAATTTTAAACGTCAGATTAAGCGAAATAAAGAAAGTGATTACTTTGTTATGGTACCCAAAGACGAAAGCGGTTTTGTATCGCACTTTGCAACTTTAGAAGGACTTTCCGGTATTGAACCGAAACAGCGCTTCGAGGTACTTCCTTATGTTAGTCAAAAAGCGCAGTACCTGGTTCACGATGCAAATGATCCATTCTACACCGGGAATCAATACAAAACTATTTTCGGCGCAGATGCAAAAATCGGAATCGGAACAAATTTAAATTTAGATTTAACCGTTAATCCGGATTTCGGACAAGTGGAAGTCGATCCGGCAGTTCTTAATCTCTCGGCTTTCGAAACTTTCTTCCCGGAGAAAAGACCCTTCTTTATTGAAGGAGGAAATATTTTTGATTTCGGTTACGGAGGGGCAAACAGCAACTGGGGATTTAACTTCGGCAATCTTGATCTTTTCTATTCGAGAAGAATCGGAAGAAGTCCGCAAGGTCCGCTTCCTGATAATGATTATGCAGATTATCCAACCGAAACAAGAATTTTGGGCGCTGCAAAACTAACCGGGAAATTGAATGAATCCTGGTCAATAGGCGCAGTCAGTGCAGTAACCGAAAGAGCTTATTCCAAATACACTTTAAACAATTCGCAAGATGAATTTGAAGTTGAACCTTTAACACACTATGGCGTACTTAGAACTCAAAAAGAATTGAACGACGGCAGACAGGGAATAGGAATGATGTTTACTTCTGTTAACCGTGATTTGAGAACAGATGCGTTAAAGTCAAGATTAAGCGATCAGGCTTACACTTTTGGTATTGACGGATGGACGTTTCTTGATGATGAAAAACTTTATGTTATTAATGGCTCAGTTGTCGGATCTTATACATCAGGCACAAACGACTATATGATAAGACTACAAAAACAACCTTATAGATATTTCCAACGGCCTGATGCAACATTCATGACTCTCGATTCAAACAGAACTTCACTTTCCGGAATTTATTCGCGTGTAGCACTGAATAAGCAGAAAGGAAATTTTTATATAAATTCTGCTCTAGGATTAATCTCTCCGGGATTTGAAAATAACGATTTAGGTTTTCAGTGGATGGCTGATAGAATCAATGGTCACACAGTGCTCGGATATAGATGGTACGAACCCGACAGCACGTTCAGGCAAAAGTGGGTTTATTTTGCTCACGCCCGCACATATGATTTTGAAGGAAACAACTATCAAAATATACTTTGGGGAAGAATCGGCGGACAATTCATGAACTATTACGAATTTGGATTGGTCGGATATTATAATTTCGAAACATTCACTAAAACATTATCAAGAGGCGGTCCGCTTATGGCAAATCCGGAAAATTACGGCTATGAACTTTGGGCATCTTCCGATTCAAGAAAGAACTTAATCGTAAATGCAGGAACTTCGTTTGCCGGTGATATTCTAGGATCCGAAGCTTTCTCTGGTTGGGCGGATCTTCAATGGAAACCCAGCACGCAACTTTCGATTAGCGTTGGACCCGAATATCAATACTATCACGAGAAATCTCAATGGGTAAGGAATATAAGCGACCCGACCGCAACAAATACTTATGGAACAAGATACATTTTCGGAAACATTGACCAGGATCTTCTTGCAGCGAATATTAGAGTCAACTGGACTTTTTCTCCGCAGCTAAGTCTGCAGTTTTTCCTTCAACCATTATTTGCTGTCGGAGATTATTCTAACTTCAAAGAAATTAAAACACCGGGGACGCTTGAATACGAAGATTACGGAACAAACGGTTCAACGATTGAATATCTTAGCGATTCGGATGAATATAAAGTAAAACCTTCAAACAGCGATACACCTATTTATTTCTCGAATCCTAATTTTAACTTCAAATCGCTGCGTGCAAATATGGTAATAAGATATGAAATTCTGCCCGGGTCAATTTTCTATTTGGTATGGTCGCATGACAGAACCAACTTCGACGATCCCGGTAAATTTGATTTGAACAGAGACTTCAGAAATCTTTGGAATGCCGAAGCTAACAATATCTTTGTAGCAAAGTTTTCTTATTGGTTTGATATTTAATCAATTGCCGATTATCGTTCTTGATTGAATGATAATCGGCATCATTTATTCGTCTTCGTAAATTTTTACAACTATTTCGCCGTTATCAGTTACATAACCGCGGAACATTCCGGATGTATTAAAAACCATCTCAATATTTCCTAATTTATCGATGCTGATAATTCCGCCGTCGCCGCCCTGCTGCTTTAGTTTTTTCATCACAACTTCATCTGCCGATTTTGCAAGAGTTTCGTTAAGATATTTCATTCTTGCAGCGATATCATAACACACAACATTCCTTATAAAAAACTCTCCGTGTCCCGTTGCAGAAACAGCACAAGAGTTGTTTTCTGCATAAGTTCCAGCTCCAATAATCGGGGAATCTCCTATTCGTCCGAATTTTTTGTCCTGCATTCCCCCGGTTGATGTTCCTGCAGCAAGATCACCGTATTTATCAAGTGCAGCACATCCGACTGTCCCGAACTTTTCTTCTGTTTTTATTAAGCTTGTTTCGCTATCGCTTTTCGGCTTTTCTCTCTTCTTATACCAATCTTTATCCACACTAAAATACTCCTGATCAACCAGATCAATTCCTTGTTCCTCAGCAAAAATTTCAGCACCTTCTCTTGCAAGCATAACATGTTTTGAATTTTCCATTACCATTTTTGCAAGTGATATCGGATTTTTTATGTGTTTAACTCCAGCAACGGCTCCGGCAAGGTTTGTTTTTCCGTACATAATTGATGCATCAAGCTCGAACTCTCCTTGCTCGGTTGTTACCGCTCCTTTCCCGGCATTGAAGAGGGGACTGTCTTCCAAAATGTTTATCACTTTTTCAACACATTCTAAACTAGTTCCTCCGTCCTTTAAAATTTTATGACCGACAGAAAGCGCCTCAGTCAACTTTGCTCGATATGCACTGTCCTGCTCGGGTGTATACCGATCTCTAGTCATATAGCCGGCACCTCCGTGAACAACTAGTCCGAATTCAATTTTCTTTTCTTCCTTTCCATCGTCAGTGTCGATTCTTTTAGTGCATGCAGTCACGAGTAAAAAAACAAAAAACACACCTAATAACATTATTAAAATTTTCTTGTTCATTGTAAGATCCCGGTTTAATTCTTATTTATTCTATGAAATCTAAAATACAAATAGTAAATTAGAAATAGTACAATACAGTCTAAAATAAAAGGGGATGAGATGAAAAGGTTCTTTGCGATACTCTCCGCTATCTTTTTGATTGCCGGAGTATGTTATACCTATGCTCAGGATACTACAGCCGACAGGCACCAATTCACAATCACACATTCGATTGAAACAACTCCCGTTGAGAATCAAGGAAGATCAGGAACTTGCTGGGCATTTGCTACGACATCATTTCTGGAAACCGAATTAATTCGAAAAGGTAAAGGTATTTTTGATCTTTCCGAGATGTTTTCTGTTTATCAAATCTATAATTTCAAAGCAAACAAATATTTGAGACTGCACGGAAATTCAAACTTCGGGCAGGGAGGACAAGCTCACGATGTTCTTTATGTGATTGATACTTTTGGAATGGTTCCGAAAACCGAGTTCAATGCTAAGATAGTTGATACTTCGGTTTACAATCATTCAGAGATGGAATTGATGCTAAGATCAATTCTTGATAATGCGCTAAAAAGAAAAAGCGGAAAACTGACTAAGCAGGCTTCAGAATTGTTCGATAAAGCGCTTGAAGTTTATCTCGGTAAACTTCCGGACAAATTTACTTTCGAAGGAAAAGAATACACTCCCAAAACATTTGCTGAATTTCTTGATATAAATGGTGATGATTATATTGAACTCACATCATTCACAAACTATCCGTTTAATGAATTTATAAATCTTGAAATTCCGGATAATTTTGCAGGGGCACACTATTACAATATTCCAATTGATATATTGATTAAACAGATAGATTATGCGATCGAGAACGGATTTTCTGTCTGCTGGGACGGCGATGCTGGAAGCGAACATTTCAACAGAAGCACAGGTTATGCTGTTGTTCCTAAAGATGAAAAAAATGATTTGTACGTTGATGATCTCGGTGAAGAAATTTCACATCCCGAAGAAGAGATTGATGTAACACAGGAAATTCGTCAAGAAGCTTTTGATGATTTTTCTGTGACTGATGATCATCTAATGCATCTTGTAGGTTTAGCAGAAAATCAAGCAGGCACAAAATTTTATTACACTAAAAACAGTTGGGGAACTAAAGATAAAAAGTATGACGGCTATTGGTATATGAGTGAGCCGTATGTGAGACTTAAAACAATTGCGATTATGATTCACAAAGATGCTCTGCTTCCCGAATTGAAATCAAAATTATAATTAATATCAAGGTACGTTATGAAATTCAAAAATAATTTTACTCTTTATATTCTTATTGTTTTGTTAGGTTTTATTTTTGCCGCTGAAAGCTCGGCACAAGAGAAACGATTAACTTATAACCAAGTATTCAACCGTGCTCAACCTCAGTTAATGGGATCGTTGCAGAGAATTAATGGCTGGTACGATGATGAAAACTATTTAATCAATCCCGAAGGGAAGGATGTTCTTGCCGCTGTCAACGTGATTACTGGAGAGGAGACAATTATTGTCGATTATTCGTTCATCAATCAGCAGCTTCCTGAAGGGTTTGACGTAAAACGCGGATTGAACAATAAGGACGATTACTCAAATTATCTTTTCGATAAGGATAATAATCTTTATTACTTCTCTCTGGAAGAACAAGTGTTCAAACAAATAACCGACTCCGATTTTGAGAAAAAAAATCCTTCTCTTTCTCCAAACGGTAAATTTGCTGCATTCACAGACGGACACAATCTTTTTGTAGCTGATATTGAAAAAGAAACCGTGAAACAACTTACGAATGATAATTCGGAAACTGTTTATAATGGTTATGCTTCGTGGGTATATTACGAAGAAATACTTGGACGTGGTTCAAGATATCAAGCTTATTGGTGGTCGCCGGACGGAAACAAAATTGCATTCTTAAGATTTGACGACGCAAATGTTCCGAAATTTCCATTGTACCGTGCAGATGGTGTACATGGTGAACTCGAGTGGGAACACTATCCTAAAGCCGGCGATCCAAATCCTATTGTCAGATTAGGTGTTGCTGATGTCTCAACCGGAAAAATTACTTGGATAACCGAAGAAGACGATAAGAATTATGTTGCTTTCCCAACTTGGACTAATGATTCAAAATCATTTTTATATCAAGTCGTAAACTGGGGGCAGGACAATTTAAAAATTTACAAAGCCAATGTTGCTTCCGCAGAATCTTCTTTGTTATATGAAGAATCCCAGCCGAGTTGGGTAAATTTTATGGACGATCTTTATATGCTCACCGATGATTCCGCCTTTATAATCAAAACCGATAAAGACGGATGGTGGAATTTTTATCTTGTGGATACAAACGAAAATTCGATTGAGCAAATAACAAAGAATAAATGGAATGCAGAGAGTATCGAACTTGTTGATTTCGAAAATAAAGTTCTTTACTTCAACGGAACCGGAGAAGAATCAACCGAATCGCATCTTTTCAAAATAAACTTAGACGGAAGCGGATTGACAAAAATTACCGAAATCCCAGGTACGCATTCGGTAACATTATCTCCGGGCGGAACTTATTTTTTCGATAGATTCAGCAGTTTTAATACTCCGCCAAAGCTTGATCTTTATTCGGTAAACGAAGGTCATCTTAAATCGATGGGTGATTCTAAACTGCCGGTCTGGGATGAATATAAACTTGCAAAAGTAGAGTTGTTCAGAGTTAATATTCCCGGGGGTTATGATCTACCTGTAAAATGGTATTTGCCGACGGATTTTGACGAGAACAAAAAGTATCCTGTAATTATTTCAATTTACGGTGGTCCGGGATCAAAATCGGTGCGAAACAGTTTCGGTTACTCAATGTCTCCTTATTATTCTGCAGAAAAAGGAATAATATTTTTGAGTGTCGATCACCGCGGATCAGGACATTTTGGAAAAGCCGGTGAAGCAGAAATGCATAGAAATCTTGGTAAGTGGGAAATGCACGATTATATCGAAATTGTTAAATGGTTAAGAGGGAAACAGTTTATCGATGAAACTAAAATCGGAATCAACGGAGGAAGTTACGGCGGATTTGTGACAGCGCTTGCATTAACCTATGGGGCTGACTATTTCACTCACGGAATTGCGGAGTTTTCTGTAACCGATTACCGGTTATATGATAATGTTTATACTGAAAGATTCATGGATAAACCGGAAGAAAATCCCGATGGTTACTATTTTACCGCCGCCGTTAATCATGCAGAAAAATATAAAGGAAATTTATTGATAACTCACGGAACTATGGATGATAATGTTCATATGCAGAACTCTATTCAACTGATCAGTAAATTACAGGATTTGAATAAAGATTTTGAAATGATGTTTTATCCGAATGCCCGGCATGGGATCGGATATCCGAAAGTTTTTCACAACATTAAATTAAGGAACCAGTTCTGGTTTAAGAATTTTTTGGATACAACAGTTGATGAAATTATTGCATCAGAGTCAAATTAGAATTGGGTAAAGCAAAATCAAGTAATGAAATTAACGGGCCGGATGCTCTCCTGTCCGTTTTTTTAAGCCAGTACTCAGAGAAATTATATAAATAAACTTATACATATTTTTTTAGTTGAGAACAGAATCTAATATCTCTTTCCCCCGTATATAAACCATATTGGGGGATAGAAGTTTTTTCTTAGTTCAATAATATTAAATGTTGCTTTAAATATATTAATATCTTTTTCATTAAAAAAATTACATTTAGTATAATCCCACTTCTTATGTCTAAACCTTCTAAAAAAGTGAATAAATTTATTTCCATAGCCATTTTCAAGAAATATCACTTTCCCCTCACTTTTTAATTTACGGTTAATCTTAGTTAAGAATAGTTCGAGCTCATCAACAACAACCAAAACACTTTTTGTAAAAATAATATCGAAAGAATTATCTGGGAAAATATCAAGGTCACCATCGTAAGCTAAAAATTTTGTTCTATTTTTGACGTTATTTTTAAGAGCTTCCAATTTTGCTTTCTCAATTACCGCTGAGTTTGTGTCAATTCCCATGACGTGTGCTCCTAATAAAGCAAAAAGCACAGATGTTCTACCATAACGGCACCCAATATCTAACAACTTTTTGTTATTAAAATTATTTTCCCCGTAAGATTTATAAATAGAATGGTATAAAAGCTTCTTCCATGATTTAGATCCCCATTCTACAAAGTAATCAAAATTATTTTCGTCAACAGTAATTTCATTCATATTTTAAGATATAAAAATTTCCATATAATTATGCTTATGCACTTGAACAAATATTAACAGAGATTTTAATTTTCTTTCATATCGACTTAAATATTTTTTTATTCTTTATTAAATGCGAAAATTCCGGGATTGATTCAATAGTTAAATTAGTCCGATTACTTCGGAAATAGAACGGTACTGTGCTGATATTAAATCAGAAATCAATAAAAAGGTTATAAATGATACTTAGAAAAATAATAATAAATGATATGTCTAGTTTTTTATTTCTTTAATAAAATTATTTTTGCTCTGCTTCCTTCAAACCCGACAGCTGCGATTGTATTACTTTTTTGCTCAACTGCCGTCCAATTTAATCCGCTTAATGGGTTATATGCCATTCCGAGTTGCTGCCAAGTGCTGCCATTGAAATGCTGCAACGTGTTTCTTTGACCACACATTACCCAATCATTTGATCCATTTCCTCTAATCCCAGAAATAAATCCTCTAAACTCCGCATTTGTGTTTCCGCCAATGTGATTTCCAGCGAGTGATTTT